>CAMIVJ010000093.1 GCA_946401765.1 uncultured bacterium
CCGATCATCGGGGCGTCGTCGGGGCAGACGGTGAGCGCGAAGGAGATGTTGCGCGGGCCGAGCATCGCGTCCAGCTCGCGCTTGACGATCTCGGGGAAGGAGACGACGCGCGTCTTGTAGTACGTGGAGCCGTCGATGCACACGCACACGGGCGCCGAGGGGTCGGTGCCGCCGCCAGTCTTGATGATGAAGGCGGCGAGATGCACGGCGGTGAGGATGGCGGCGCGCTCGAAGACGGGCGTGGCGAGGCGGCGGGCCATCGCACGGTCGGCCTCGTCGGTGAACACCTTGTCGAGCGGGTTGGGCTTGCCGTTGTCGTACTTGGCGCAGAAGTTGTCGAGGTCGTAGCTCTCGAGGGCGCCGAGGCCCTGCACGGCGTCGCGTGCGGCGGCGGAGAAGAAGCCCGCGCGCGCGGCGGCCTTGAACACCTCGAGGCCGATCTTTCCGAGATAGGCGCCGGCGATCATCTTCTCGAAGCGCTGCGAGCCGCAGTCGGACGTCTTCTTGTCCATCGCCTCGTCGAACGCGCTCTGCACGATCTTGTTGAAGCCGCCCGACTCTGTGTTGATCGCCATCGCGCCTTCGGGCGGGTTGACGAGCTTGGGAATGTTGCAGTTCTTCTCGATGTAGGCGACGTTGGTGCCTGTGCCGAGGATGAAGCCGAGGTAGGCGGAGAACTTCTGGCCGGGCTTCTCGGTGGCCTTGCCGGCGAGAAGGGTGGCCACGGTGTCGTTCACGACCTGGATCTTGGAGGGCTTGGGGTCAAGGCGCTTGGCAAGCTCGGCGCCAACCCACTGGCCGACGATCTCGGGGGCCTGGATCTGCTTGGTCCACACGAGCAGCTTCGCATCGCCGTCGGCCGAGGCCTCGGCGGGATAGGAGAAGCAGAAGCCGACGGCGGGATCCTTGGCGAAGGGACGGCAGCGGTTGACGTGGCCGGTGAGGACGGCGTAGAAGTCCTCCTGCGAGACGTAGCTCTTGGCGCCGGGCATCTCGCCCTTTTCCTTGTTCTCGATCAGGATGTCGCCCGAGGAGGGGATTGTGACGGTTGCGCCGCGGAGGTTGGTGCCGCCCGCGTCAAGCACTGTGACGGGCGTATCCTTCTTGATCTCGCCGTACGGGGAGGTGTAGGTGGGAATCATCTTGAGGGAGGATGGCTGCCCGGCGAGGCCGGCCTCCATCTCCTTCTGGAACGCGGCGATGAGCGACGCGCGGTCAAGCGACGTTGTCGCAAGTCCGTTCGATTCGAGGAACTCTTCTGGAGTCTGCATGGTATGGTCCTTTCTTGTTTCGACAAATCTGTTTTCGTAAATGGTGCAATAATCATATCATATCATGCGCGTGCGGGACAAGCGCAAAATGTCGCCGGGGGATCGTGGTTCGTGGCTCGTGGTCCGTGGTTCGTGGCTCGTGGACCGGCTGTCTGGCCGGCCGGGTGGATCTTGTTATTTGCCAGAGCGTGTGATTTCGTAGAGCTCACCGTCGCAGCGCTCCTGCAGCACGGCCTTGAAACCGTCTTCTTCGAGCTCCCTGCCCGTCAGCTCCGCCACGCGCTCGCCTTTCGCGCCTTTGAGGACTGCGTACTTCGCGGCGGGGTCGAGGCCGCGCACCGTCACGCAGCGGGAGGTCTCGGCCGCGTTGTGGCGGAACACGCCCACGAGCCCGCCGCTTTTCGTCTCGGTGTTGATGCGCGCAAAACCGTCCCACGCGCCTTCCTGCGGTTCTCCGAACCCGGGGATGTCCTGACGGAACGACATGAACCCATGCCGCGCCTCAAGCGCCTTGAGCCACGACGCCCATTCCCTGTATTCCGCCCGCTCGGCCACAGTGAGCTTGCGTGGGTCGCCGAGCATGATGGGGAGCGTCCCGGCGAGAGACTTGAAGGAGAGCATATGCCCCGGTCCGTTCATGTGGAGGTTGCCGATCACGAGCGACGTGGCCGGCAGGGCGGGAGTGCGTCCCCACGCGAGATTGCGCACATAGAGCCGTCCGTCTTCGCTGGATGCGATGTTGGAGAGCCAGTTGCCCTCGGCGTGCTTCGCTATGCCGTAGTCCATGAGGAAGGTCTTGCCCGCCGTCTCGAACGTGCAGTCGATGAAGAGGTCCGGCGCGGCCTCGTGCAGCTCGTCGAAGAGCTTCATGCAGCTCGCGTAGATGGCCTCGAACGAATCCTCGTAGCCGGCGTGCCCGGGATGGTCCTTCGCGTAGCAGCCCGTGCGCGCGTCGTTGTACACGTAGGCGCTTGTGGCGATCGCGAGGTCGAGCTTCACGTACGCAAGGCCATGGTCCCGCACGAGGCCGAGGATCCTGTCTCGGATGTAGTCGCGCCAGGGCGTCGCCATGCAGGCGGTACGCGTCTTTCCGTTCATGGTGTGGAGGTTTGAGAGATTCCCCGCCTTGTCCTTCACGAACCACTCGGGATGCTCCTTCATGGGGGCGGAAGCAGGATCGGCCCAGGCAAGCGAGAGCCAGAGTCCAGGCCGCATGCCCTTCGACTTGATGTAGTCGAAGACGGGCTTGAGTCCGCCGGGGAACTTCTTCTCGTCAACAGCCCAGTCGCCTCGGCCGTACTTGCCGTCGGAGATGTTGATCTGCCACCCGTCGTCGATCACGAACTCCTCTATGCCGCACTCCGCCGCCGCGTCGGCGAGCTCGCGGACAAGCTTCGCGTCTATGTGTGTGTGGAACGGCACCCACGTGTTGTAGACGAACATCGGCTTCTTCGGAATCGCCTCCACCCGCACGCCCATGTGCCGGCGCACGTAGTCCGAGACCGGCCCCTCCACGACGCGTGACGGGTCGGGGCAGTCGGCGTAAGGCGCCGTGAACACGGGCATCGCCGTCCAGCGCTCGCCGGGCTTCAGCCATTTCCGAAACGGATACTGCTCGCCGACGTGCGGCGTGCCGGAAACGATGTAGCTGCCGTCCTGGAACGCCGTCGTGCGCTTCATCGTGGAGACGCCTTCGTTGCCCACGGCGATGCCGCAGCGCCGCGCATAGTCGTGCACCACAATGAGCGGATCGTTCCAGTCGCCTATGTAGGTTGACCCCTCTTCCCTGTAGCGCGCGAACCGCCGCATGACGCGGGAGTTGGTGCAGCCCAGAGTCGCGAGGCGGAACGTCTCCACGTCGACATTCTCAATCGCAATGTCCTTCGCGCCCATGTTCTCAATGACAAGCGTCTTGCGCACCAGCGCGATTCCCCGGTAGGTGGTGTACGTGAGCTCGATTCCCACCTGACCGTCGGACGATACGCCCGTCACGCGCGTCGTGCGTGAGCCGTCCTTGCCTTCCGTCAACTCGCTCGCCACGTCCTTCCACGAGGAATGGCCGGCGTACATTCTGCCGTTCACGTGGAACGCGAACTCTGGCGACCCGGCGCGCATGAACTCCGTGCCGTTGGCCGTCTTGTACGACTTGCCGAGCACGTGTCCGCCGCGCGTGTCGAGGCTGCGCGTCAGCAGCCCCGAGGCGACCTCGATCGAATCGCCCGCCGGGCCTTTTTGCTTCACCGTCTCCGCGCCGGCGCAGATCGTCAGAAAAACTGCGGCGGCGATGCTGATGGTCTTCATGTCGTTCTTCCTCCGTGAACTATTCTTTAGGTTCGTGCATTTGTTGATAGTATGCCATATTCCAGCCCCGGAATCAAGCCGGCTCCACTATTATGCTGCGGTGAAATATGGTACAATATGCGCCATGAAGGCAATTCAAAAGTTCATGGCCGTTCTTGTCATTGGTGCGGCGGCAGGCGCGTTGTCCGGTGCGCAGACGGGCGGAGCGCTCATGGCAGTCGACGCGCTTGGGCGCGCCGTTCCTGAGCCAGGTGCCGCTGTGCGTGCAGGGCGCCAGGTCGGCATATTCTACTTCCTCTGGTGCGGCGAGCATGGGAAGAAGGGCCCGTACGACGTCTCTAAGATCCTCGCCGCCGATCCAAAGGCCGGCTACAAGCCGGATAGTCCAGTGTGGGGCGGCCATGGCGTATACCATCACTGGGGCGAGCCGTTCTACGGTTACTACTATTCGAGCGACGAGTGGGTGGTGCGCAGGCACATGAAGCTGCTGACGCAGGCTGGCGTTGATTTCCTCTTCTTCGACACCACGAACGCCGTCATCTACGAGCACAACGTCAAGCTGGTGATGCGCGTTCTGCAGGAATACCACGACGCCGGATGGAAGGTGCCGAAGGTGATGTTCTACACGAACACGGCCTCGGGCAAGACGGTGCAGAGGATATACGACTCGATCTACAGGACGGGATACTGCCGCGACGTGTGGTTCGTCTTCGAGGGGAAACCGCTCATCATCGCGAAGAGGAACGAATGCTCCGAGGAGGCGAAGGAGTTCTTCACGTTCAGGGCGTCGCAGTGGCCGAACGAGGGAGGGAAGGTCGACGGCTGGCCGTGGATGGACTTCACGCGTCCGCAGCGCGTGTTCAAGAACTCGCGCGGCGAGCCGGAGGTGATGAACGTCTCGGTGGCGCAGCACCCGCAGCTGAGGTTCGGCGATTCCGCGATGTACGGCGAGAAGGGCAACTGCGGACGCGCCTTCCACAACGGTGCGAACGATCCCAAGCCCGGCGCATGGCTCCGGGGATGGAATTTCGCGGAGCAGTTCGAGCATGCGCTGAAGATGGATCCTCCCGTCGTGCTAGTGACAGGGTGGAACGAATGGATCATGGGGCGTTGGAAGGGACGTCCGGACCGTCCGATAATGTTCGTTGACTGCGCGAACTACGAATACAGCCGCGACATCGAGATGATGCGCGGCGGATACGGCGACAGCTATTTCATGCAGCTGGTCGGCTACGTGCGCCGCTACAAGGGAGCGGCTGCGCACCCTGTCCACGCCGCCAGCTCCGCGCCCGCCGTGTACGACAATTTCCCCGACGGCGACTTCGCGCGCAGCGCTCCCGGCTATGGACGCACGTATGAAAACCGCACGCAGCGAAACGCAATAAGGCGCATCGAGATGTGGCACGACGCGAAGAATCTGCACGTGCGAGTCAAGGCCAGGAAGCCGATCGATGTGAAGGACCGCGAAGGCACGTGGATGAAACTGTATCTTAACACTGACGGAGGAAGGGGATATGGCTTTGTGGCGAACAATGCGTTCAGTGCCGATGGAACGACGACGCTTGCGAAGGTGAAGGAACGCGGCGAGAACCTGGCGTGCGCGAACGTGCCAGGCGTGAAGGTTCCGTGCCGCGTCGCCGGTGATACCATGTCAATGACAATTCCGCGCGCCGCGCTTGGAATCGGCGGGCGCGATTTCACGTTGTGGTTCAAGGCAGCCGACAGCAGAAGCGCAGTCAGGACCGTCATGGACTTCTACGACCATGGCGACGTCGCGCCGCTTGGGCGCCTCAACTACGTGTACAAGGGCAGATGATAGCGCGGAGAAACATTGACAGAACTCAAGCGCGTTGAATAGCCAGATGCGCTCAGTGAAGATAATTACATTAGTCTTAATTGTTGATATGTCTCTTGGGCTTTGATATAATTTCTGCCATGAGAGATAATCAACTGATTGGAACTGGATGGCATGTCAATCGTCCCGTGCCTCGCGAATTCAGCCTCAATAGGGGAAGTGTTCGCGCTAGTGGTTTTATGCATCGTGTTAGGGTTTGCATTGTTGCCGTCTGCATGGTCGTGGCGATGCCATCTTGTGTAGGAGCATTATTGCTTCCTGGCAGCAAGGATTGGGCTTTTGACCGTATGATGAGAGAGTGGACGGCGAATGTACGCACAAATATGACTGTGGAGACAACGCTTCGTTTCCGCGACGAAGTTGTGGTGCCGTTCGTTAGGCGTGAAATGCCGAATCCGTTCGCATTGGGCGGCGCGGAAGCTGCTAAGCCTTGGGCCAAGGAGGCCGAACATGTCTATGAGGTGGGACTGCGCAACGTCTGCGACGATTATTGGTCGTTATGGGATCTAGATCACAGGAACTGCCGCAAGGCAGGGGATCTTGTGGAGAGAGGTTGTGATGAGCCGTTCATAATGGCGCTGTCTCTTTTCGATTCCAGGCTGCAGTGGTGGTTCCACGAGAACAAGGTGTTATTTGAGAGGCTTGCGGCCGTTGAAAAGAAATTGAACGAAAAGCAGGGTGCTGGATTCTTGCGCGTCCTGGTGGCGTATTTTCGCTGCAGGTTGACGACCAGGAAATGGGATGACGTGCATGTTGCCTTCAGAAAATGGGTCCAGGAAAGAGGTTTTGGGAAGAACGAGGAAATCCCCTTGCTGCATTTGAGCAAGGTGTTTGACATCCCTGCAGATGATCCGGTGATGAAAAGACCGGAATTCCGGTGGATGCATGACGTGGCCTCCGTAAAGCCGACGATCAACAAGGTATTGAAAAAGACTGGTGACGGAACACCGCGTGCAATCGGCGCTTCAGGGTGGAAAATGCTTGAGAATGGCGGAGGCGAGTGCGGGGCGCTCATAAAGGATGCCGAGGGTATCCGGCCAGGACGCGTGGAGACGCTTTCCGCCTTGTTTTACGCGATGTGCATAAGCCGTACCGGAAGCGCCGCGGACAAGGACAGTCTCTTCACGGCCATTTCCGAGAAGCGGATCGACGACCGAGACACTCTAGTTTACTATATTTCGCGGCGGTTGGCTCCGCGATGGGGTGGGAGCCACCGCATAATGTTGCGCTTCGCCAAGGCGTGTTACGAGACGCAGCGGCACGATACGATTCTGCCGTACCTCTATGCCGAAACGCAATGCCACTACGTTCGCGACACGGTGACCGATCCGGTTGCGTATTTTGGCGGGAAGCCTATGGTGGCGGAAAAGTGCATAGACGTTTGCATGAGGCAGACCACAAACGAGTTCGCCTGCAGCCGGGCGAGGCTTCTTGCGCCGTTCATTGGAGCCGCCGTGGCGTTTTATGCGCGTCGCTACGAAGATGCCGCCAAGTTCTCCCCGTATTTTCCCGTTTTTCTGGACGGCAATTGGCTTGACGTGCTCTTTTTCGACAAGGACAAGATCAAATATGCCGTACAGTCGTTCAGTTCGGATCATTCCGCACTCTGCATTCGGCTACAGCGGATGTGTGACAACGGGAATTGGAGAGAGAGCCTTGCGGAAATTGACAAACTGCCGAAGAAGGTCTACAATGACTTTGCTGTAAAGCATTTCCTTCATACTCTCGCATTGGAGGCGCGGATTAACACGGACTTTGCAGATGGGAAAGATGTAAAGGGAGTTGTTCCGCCGTTTTTCCCCGGATGGTGGAATGCCGGATGGTGGCGTTGTAGTGACTGGACGTGGGAGACGTACGGAGGTTTTTCATGGGACGAGCATCTTACATGGCGCGCGCCACTTCCGAAGGCGCACGAGTTGGAGATCACACTTTCTCCGAAGCCAAAGACGAATGGCCGTCATATACTGGTGGTGTCGAGATTCGTCTATGAAGAACCGCACTACCGTCCGCTGAACGGAATACCCTTCGTTACATTGATATGGGAAAAGGACAGGACTGGAGTGATTGTAGGCAACGACTATTACAACATGTTCAATGTTGACGCACCCGACGCTGCACCCGACGCCGGATGGGCGAAAGCGCAGGGGGATGAGCGGAGAATCCGCATAGTTGTCAACGGTGACGGTGGGCTTGAAGTGTATGTGGGCGACACGGAGAGGCCTGTCGTCTCGACATATAAGTACGCTGACGCAATCAATCGTTCTCCTGAAACGTGCCATGCAAGATTTAGAGGCGACAATGTGCGGATTTCCAATATCACCGTGCGAAAGCCACGTCATTAAGGGGAATTAAATTAGTCTAACTTTGTGCTTGCAAGGGGGCGGCTCGATATGATATACTTAGCGCCAACTAACAAGATTAGGTTTGATTAAGAGAGGCTTTGGACATGCCATTGACATTGATAGAAGCTGGAAAGACCTGCCGCGTGAGGGCGGTGGGCGGCAGTGACGCCGTGCGGCGCCATCTTGGCGACATGGGCTTTGTGGCCGGTGCCACGGTGGCCGTGGTGAGCGAGGCGGCGGGCGGGCTGATAGTGGACGTGTGCGGAACGCGCGTGGCGCTCGACGCCGATCTCGCTCGGCGGATTCTCGTTTGAATTTCAAGGAAAGGAACGTAAAGATGAGCATGACGCTAGACAAGGTGGCGGTTGGCGCCACGGCAACAGTGGCCCGCATCAACGGAGAGGGCCCTGTGAAGAGAAGGATAATGGACATGGGCCTCACAAAGGGCGTGGAGGTGACGGTGCGGAAGATCGCCCCGCTCGGCGATCCGATAGAGCTGACGGTTCGCGGCTACGAGCTCTCCATCCGCAAGGACGAAGCCGCCAAGATCGAGGTTAGTGCCTAGTGCGTCAAACTCCGAAACCTCGAAACCCGAAACCCGAAACCCGAAACTAGAAACTAGAAACTAGAAACTAGAAACTTTCAAACTATCAGAAGGCGTACGACTATGAAAATTGCGCTTGCAGGTAATCCCAACTGCGGAAAGACCACGCTGTTCAACGACCTCACCGGTTCTGCCCAGTATGTGGGCAACTGGCCCGGCGTCACCGTTGAGAAGAAGGACGGCATCCTGACCGGACACAAGGAAGTGGTGATACAGGACCTTCCCGGAATCTACTCCCTTTCTCCGTACTCCATGGAGGAGGTCGTGGCGCGCAGCTACCTCGTGAACGAGAAGCCCGACGCGATCCTCAACATAGTCGATGGTTCGAACATAGAGCGCAACCTATATCTCACCACGCAGCTTCTCGAGCTGGGACTGCCGATGATCGTGGCGGTGAACATGATGGACGTGGTGCGCAGGAACGGCGACAAGATCGACACCGCGAAGCTGGCGAAGGCGCTCGGCTGCCCCGTGATCGAGATATCCGCCCTCAAGGGAGAGGGCACGAAGGAGGCCGCGACGCTCGCGATGGAGGAGGCGAAGAAGGGCGTGAAGAACGAGCGCCCTCACGTGTTCACCGGTTCGGTGGAGCACGCGCTCGCGCACATCGAGGAGTCGCTGCACGGCAATGTGGACAAGGCCAGCAGCCGCTGGGCCGCGATCAAGGTGTTCGAGCGCGACGTGAAGGCGATAGAGACGCTGGGCGTGCCGGCGGACATCATCTCGCACGTGGAGGACCACATCAAGGACTGCGAGAAGGAGATGGACGACGACGC
>CAMIVJ010000094.1 GCA_946401765.1 uncultured bacterium
TTTGGTATCATATATGCGCAAGCATCTTAACCTTCGAGGAATGAAAATGAGAAATGAATGCGCAACAGTGTGGCACGCGTGCCGCTTCGGACGTATGGCGATCGCAATGGCGGCAATGGCGTGCCTGCCGGCGCAGGCGGTGACGACGCACCACATGCCTCTTGCGGACCTGACCTATTCGGCCAGCTTCATCACACCAGAAGGCGTGCTTGTGTTTCCGGGCAAGACGCTTGCAGACCTCGAGGGCTGCTCCTTCTGGGGACGCATCGGCGGATCGGCCCTCGGCCGCGTAAAGGTTGCGCTTTCCAATGCCGTGCAGGCGTTTCCTGCCGGCGCGACCGGCACAGCCATCGAACGTTACGACTTCGACCTCGTCTCGAATGAAGGCCAGCATCTGAAGGCGGTCCACATCCAGCTGTACAACGGCGAGGGAGGCGTGTATGCGAAGGCCGTCAAGTCATGGTATGTCCAGGCGGGCACGGGCGCTCTGCCCACGATCCGCTACACCGTCGACGCCGCAACGGGCGAGCTGACTTGGAGCGGCGTCTCCGGCATGGGAACCGCAACCGGGCCGAACGTGGGCGGCTATGGAATCGGCGTATTCGGCGTGGCGCGCCCTCTTACGGCGACGGCGACGCTCGCGTTTCCGGGGCTGAAGGTGGCAGACATTGCGAAGAACGCGCCGGCCAAGATGTCGGTGCGCATTTCCGGAACGTCAATCGGCGAGGCGCTGGGACAGCCCGCCACCATAACGAACGTGGTCGTGACAGCCGGTACGGAGTCCAGCCCAACCGCAATACGATGCGAGGCGCAATTCATCAACGGCACGTACACGAAGTGCGGCGTGTTTGAGCTGACGGACGGCGACGGCGGCGTGTGTGTGCGGTACACGGGCGGGTACTACAAGAACGACGTGGCGTATTTCGGCAATCCGTTCCTGAATCCGGACGGAACTCTGGTGAGCGGCGTGGCCAGCATGAATTCCACTCCTTCAACGCTCTTCGCCAACGGCTACGGACTCTACAATCTCGAGGTGAACGAAGAGGCGCGCGTCGAGTGCGACACTTCGCATGTGTTTGACATGGACACCTATCTTACTGCTACGGCGCAGCTCGTGTTCCCCGGCGCCACGCTGGCGGAACTGGAAGGGTGCAGGTTCTACGGAATTATGGACGGCTCATCAGTCGGTAACGGGGCTATGGTCAGGCCGTCCGCGTATACGCATATAGTGAAACGTTATCCGGAGGACGCGGAGGAGGCAATACAGAAGCTCTTTCTTCAGATGACGCACTGGGATGGCACTTATACGAAGAGTGTCGTCGTGGAGCTGACGGAGGGGAACGGCGGCGTCTACGCGCGGGCACTCCTCTCCTCATACGTGAAGGCCAATAGAGTCACGCAACAGTCTTTCGGCATCACGGAAGAAGGCGGCGTGACAAATTATGTGGGATATACCGGCAATAACGTCGCCACCGCCGATCACACAAGGGATTATGGCATAAAGATGCTTGGCGCTACGAAGCTTGTTTCGGGTTCGGCAAGGCTTGCGTTCCCAGGCCTGACCGTCGCCGACATCTTCCGTGGTGAAATTCTGGCCAAGACGTGCGGCGCTTCTATGAGCAACTCCGACCAGTTCTACGACCATACCGCCTGCAACCGGGTCATCACGTCCACGGATGCCGAGACTGGCGCCATCACAGAGTTCCGGGATGAGATGCAGTGCTCAATGGGGTACATCAAATGCGTGGAGCTGCGCTTCACGAACGGCGAAGGCGGCGTCTACGTGCAGCCAGTGCGTGCCTGCTACGCCGGCTCGCCCTATTCCACCATCGGGCGCATGATGATCGCGAACAACGATTCTGGCGTCGCGAGCGGCGTATCCGGCGGTTCGGTGGCAAGTTCGTTCTGGACGTCAGGCTACGGCGTGTGCTGCCTTGCGGTGGCTCTTCCGGACGATGCGTCTACCGGCCCCGCGACGGCGGTGTGGAACGGCGGCGACCCCGCGAACGCCGCGAGCTGGACTTGCAAGGCCGGTGATGGCACGCTCCTTGCGGATACGCTCCCCGACAAGCACACGTAGGTGCTGATCGCCGCGAACGTCAGCATGACCGCGGATGCGGATCTTACGCCGTACGCCTCCGTGATGACGACCGCAGCCAGCTTCACGATCGACACCGCGGGCCACAAGCTCTACCTCAAGTCGCTTCATCCCTGGCATGCGACAACGATCACGGACACCGTGGGCGGCGGAGAGCTGCATATGGTCGCTCCGGGTGGCAGATTGACATACAACAACCAGATCGCGCTTTCGGGCAGTCTCAAGCTCGTCACAGAGGGAGAAGGGCTTTTCGTGGCGGCGAAGACCGCGCAGACATACACCGGTGGCACGCAGGTCGCTTCGGGCACGTTTATGTACGATGCGGCTCCGGCCCAATGGCCATTGGGCGGAAACGGCACGGGGAACGCCACAGCGCAGATCGTCACAGTCGATGGCGGAGCGAGGCTCGACGTCAACGGGAAGACGGGCTTCGGTTACACCACTGTCATCTTCAACGGCGGCACTGTCTATGGCTCGTCGACGCAGTTCAACTGCGCCAAGCGGCTCACGGCCGATTCCTATCTCACGACGAATGGCGACTTCAAGATGCAGGCTTCGGCGCTTGATCTGGGAGGGTACAGGCTTTCCGTGGACATTCTGCCCGGAAAGAGCCTCTATCAGGAATGCCCGATAACGGGCTCGGGTGCGATTGACGTGACTCGCGGCGGATGGCTGGTGATGACTTCGACGGACATCGTCGCCGCGAACGTGGACTTCAAGATCCATTGCGCGCTCAACATCAACAAGGCAATATCCATCCACGACTATTATTCGTGGTATGACAACGAGGAGAACACATGGGGCGACGCCGCCGCGCTGAAGGTGTACGGTACGTTCACGCCCGCCAGCGAATACTTCACAGCGGCCACCATGATGAACGGCTCAGTGATTGATCTTTCGGCAAAGACGGAAGTGTGGTCCACGACTTCCAGCTCCAACGGCGGCAACACGTTGTCGTACGAGCAGGGCGGAACGATCTACGTGGATCTCGGCGATCGCGAGATGGACTTTTCCACCTCCGACGCGGTGAAGATCGTCTCGTGGGATTCACAGCCCGTAAACGTGAAATTCATGGCGACCGACCGGAAGAGCTACCACGTGGTTCAGAAGGCCGACGGGCTCTACTGCCTCAATGCCATTGGAACGACGATATACGTCCGCTAATCACCACCCTAGATGCGGCAACTAATCATTAGGCACTAAGCACTAGGCACCAGCTGTATTCGGTCAGTGAAATGCAGGGGGTGAGTGCTGCGAGTGTTCGAAGATGCGCCTGATGCAAACGTAAACGCGGAGCATTACGTGCGCCGCACGCTCAAGATCAAGGCAGGCGAACCCCTCAAGGCCAATCTCGCGCCAGGCGGTGGCTTCGCCGCCCGTTTCTCGCCGCTTTGATCGCGGCAAAAAGAGAAACCGGAATTCACTTCTTCACGGGCTGGAGAATCCAGCGCTTGTTGTACCAGAACCACTGGCCTGGCGTGCGCTTGATGCCAGCGTCGAGAAGCGCCATCGCCTCGCGGGTGAGGCGCGCCGCCTCGGCGCGGCGGTCCGTGGCGTCTGGATCGGGACGCAGCGTTGCGAGGTGGTCGAACGTGTGAACACCGCCTTCGCGGCGCATTATTGCCACTACCACAGGAGCGCCCGTCGCCACGGCGAAGAGCGCGCCGCCGTGGGACACATTTGCCGTGCCGTTGAGGAAGGGCACTTCGACGTCGCGCGCGGGCACGCGCAGGTCGGGCAGGATTGCGAAGCCGCGTCCGTTTTTAAGAAGCGCCAGGATGGTGCGCATCACTGATGCATGTCCGCGCTCCACAACCTCGATGCTTCCGTACTGGCGCTTCATCCACGCATCCACGTATGGGTTGCGCTGGCGGGCCGCAATCGCGGCGAGAGGCAGGCCGTACTGCGCCATCGCCCATGCGGCCATGTACCAGTTGCCGGAGTGGGGCACCATTATGACGGCGCCCTTGCCTTCGGCGAGCACTTCGCGCAGACGCTCCGCGTAGAGAGCGATGTCCTTCACATGGGCGGTGATCCACTTCTTCGTGAGACGTGGCGCTCGGATCATCTCCACCGCGTTCATGAGGATGTTCGCGAGCGACTCCTTGCCGATGGCTAGCGCTTCGGAGCGCGACTTCTCGGGGAAGCAGGACGTGATGCGCTCAAGCGTGCGCGCCTTGTGGAAGCCGCATGTCACGGCCGCTGATGCGAGAAGCCGCGCGCAGGCGCATGCAAGGCGGTATGGCACGGCGTTCACCGCGGCGCATGCGGTGCGCAGCGCGGCGTATTCCAGCAGGTAGACGAAGCGTGGCTTGTGCCTTGCCATGTGTCACTTGGCGGGAAGGGTGCGGAGCTTGGAGATGGCGTTCTGCATGGCGGCGGAAAGCGCCGTGCGCTGGGCGTCCTCCATGTCCGTCATCGTCACCTCGGGCTGGTTGAGGTTGACCTGCGGACGCATTGCCGGAGCCTTGGCGGCCGTGAAGCCGAACAAGATGTGAAGAATGATCTTGCCGTTCGGGCCTTTGCCCTCGCCAGTGCCCACCACCGCGTAGCCCACGGCCTTGCCTGCGGCGTCAAGGGCGACGTATGATGGAAAATCGTCGCCTGCGGCGTCAATCTTTTTGAGCGACGCAGCGGGCTTGGGAAGCACTTTGCGCACGAGATCTTCAGTTAGCGGATTGATCTTGCCCACGGCCTTGCGGTCGGCCTCCTTGCGTGCGGCCGCTTCGGCGGCAGGGTCGGCTGCGGGCGCCCTGCCTTCGAGACGGTCGATGCGGGCGCAGGCATTGGCGATTGCCTCGCAAACGGCGCGCGAGGTGATGGTGGCGCCTGTGATGGCGTCAACGTCGCCGCCGTCCTTTTTCACCTTAAGCGCCCTGCCGGACTTGCCGCCGAACTGCGCGGTGAAGGCGGCGTCGCCGAGCTTTGCGCCGAGTCCGGGTGTTTCGTTCGCCGCAAGCACCTGATACGACACCACATTGCGCTCCGCCGTGAGGCCCACCATCAGGCGGATTGTGCCGCCGTAGCCGCTGGCGCTAACGCCGGGCGCGGCGTAGCCGAGCACCTTCGACTTTGCGGCGTCGGCGTAGGCAACGAAGATGACGGCCTTTTCGTCGGCGGGGTCCTTGCGCTGATCGATGGCATTCACGCCTGCGGGCAGCACGGCCTTTGCCGCCTTGTTGCTTTTGAGCGTGGCTATGCTGGCGATACGCTCGCGCGTGATTTCGTTCACGATCGCGAGCACCGCCGCGCATACCGCCGCGATGGCTGTTAGCGAAATTACAAGCTGTGCGATTTTCTTCATGTCCTGATTTTCTCCTAGACTTCAGACTTCGGACTTCAGACCTCGAAACTTAGAAACCTCAAAACCTTGAAACTTCGAACTTTGAACTTCAAACTTACTTCGCGCCGAACGTCTTCGGCTGCGTGAACCGCGAGATGAGTGGCGTGAAGGCGTTCATTATGAGGATTGCGAACGAAACGCCTTCGGGGAAAGAACCCTGGGTGCGGATAAGCATGGTGAGAAGTCCGCATCCGCAGCCGAATATCAGCTTGCCCTTGGCGGTGATCGGCGATGTCACGTAGTCCGTGGCCATGAAGCATGCGCCGAGGATCGCGCCGCCGGAGAGCACATGCACCTCCGCGAGCTTGAGCGCGTTCACGTTCATGCCGTAGTTGAAGAAGGCGTATATGGCGACGGTGCCGAGGAACGCGGCGGGAATATGCCATGTGATCACGCGGCGGAAGAGCAGGTATGCGGCGCCGGCGAGAAGGGCGAGCGAGCACACCTCGCCGAGGCAGCCGTTGACGTTGCCGAGGAACGTCGCCTTGAGGAACGAGACGTTCGAGAGGTCGAGCACACGGTCGGCATCTGGCATCTTCTCCCAGGCGGCGGTGGCGAATGTCTTCAGGTACTGGAGTGGGGTGGCGGTGGTGACGGCGTCCACGCCGGCCGCGGCCTTCCATGTGGACGAACTCCAGCGAGTCATCGCCTCGGAGAACGAGACGAGCATGAACGCGCGCGCGGCGAGGGCTGGGTTGAACGGGTTGTACCCTAGGCCGCCGAACACCTGTTTGCATACACCTATCGCGAACACGCCGCCAACCGCGGCCATCCAGAGCGGAATGTCCGGCGGCAGGTTGAGCGCGAGCAGAAGTCCCGTCAGAACGGCCGAGAGGTCGCCGATCGTGTTCTCGCGCTTCATGGCGATGCGCGAGAGGGCCTCCGTGACGATGCACGAGGCGATGCATGTGCCCGCGACGAGCAGCGCCTTCACGCCGAAGAACCACACGCTGCACGCGAATGCGGGCAGAAGGGCGATGATAACGTCCAGCATGATTCCGCTCACGGACGACTTCGCGTGCGCGTGCGGCGAGCTGGAGAGGATGTAGCGTTCACCTGTTTGTTTTGGCAGCATCTTTGATTTCCCGTTTCAAGTTGTCCTTAAACTTTCAAACCTTCAAACCTTCTTCGCCGCCGCTGCCTTGGCCTTTTCAGCGGCCATGCGGGCGCGGATGGAGTTCTTTGCTCTGCGGCAGAGGTGTGTGATGGAGCGGTATGCGGGGCATCCGAACGAGCAGGCGCCGCATTCGATGCAGTTCATCACGCCAAGGTGTTCGGCGGTGGCGATGTCGTCCGCCTCCACGGCGCGCGATATGCCGGCGGGATTGAGCTGCATGGGGCACGCGCGCAGGCAGCGTCCGCAGTTGATGCACGGCTCGGACGAGTACTGGAAGATGTTCTTCTCTGTGAGGAAGAGGAGTCCGGACGTTGTCTTCGTCGTGGCGATCGCGAGGTGCGGCACGTTGAAGCCCATCATCGTTCCGCCGCTAATCACCTTGCGCACCCCCTCGTGCTCGCCTCCGCAGAACGCGGCGAGGTCTGCGTATGATGTGCCAATTGGAGCAAGCACGTTCTTCGGCTCTACGATGCCGTCACCAGAGACCGTGGTGACGCGCGAGACGAGCGGTGCGCCGTTGGTGACCGCGTCTGCGATCGCGGCCACGGTGCCCACGTTCTCCACCACGCACCCTACGGCGATCGGCAGCGCGCCTGGCGGCACGAGGCGCTTCGTCGCGGCGTATATCTGGTGCTTTTCCGAGCCTTGGGGGTAGAGGACCGGGAGAACGACTATCTCGACGTTTCCGTCGATGTCGGCAAACGCCTTCTCAAGCGCTGTGATGGCTTCTGGCTTGTTGGCCTCCACTGCGATGCGCACTGCGGGGCCGTTGAGAATCTTGCGCATGATCTCGACGCCGATGCGGATTTTGTCGGCGTGCTCAAGCATGACGCGGAAGTCTGCCGTGAGATAGGGTTCGCACTCTGCGCCGTTGAGGACGAGATATTCGCAGTGTTTGTCGGGCGGTGGCGAGAGCTTGACGGATGTGGGGAATCCCGCGCCGCCCATGCCGCAGATGCCGGCATCGTTGACGCGCGCGAGGAGCTCGTCCTTGGTGGCGGTCTTCCAGTCGAGCGGCGCGAGAAGGACGGGCGGCGTCTCTGCCTGGTTGGCGTCCGTCTCGATGATGACGGCGTCGGCCCAAGAACCTGCCGGTCCCTGCCTGCTCTCTATCGCCTTCACCGTTCCCGCCGCCGATGCGTGCACCGGCACCGAAATGAATCCGTTGCGCTCGCCTATGAGCTGGCCTTTTGCCACGTGCTCTCCTGGCTTCACGATGCACTTGGCGGGCGCGCCCAGGTGCTGGCTCATCGAGATGGCGAGCGTCTTGGGCAGGGGGATAGGCTCGATTGCCTTGTCGCGCGCCAGTTCCTTGTTGTACTGGGGATGCACGCCGCCGTGGAACTTGAATGCTGACTTTACGGTCTTCATCTTGCACACCTGTTCGCTATTCGCTACCTATTCACTATTCACTATTACCTGTTACCTGCTCAGTGGCCTGTTTCGAAGTGCGCGTCCTCGCGGATGCACTTGCGCGGGCACTTGTCCACAAGGACGGCGTCGGTTGGCGGGTTCTCGTAGTTGACCTTGGCGAGGAAGCCGTTGAATGTGAAGTGTCCCGCCTCCTTGCCGCCGGAGTTCTTCTCGCAGAGGTGGCAGCCGATGCAGCCGACTCCGCAGACCTTGGTGACCTCGGGTCCGCGAACGGGGTTGTTGCAGAGAACGTGGATGGTGGCCTTGGCGGGAACAAGCTCGATGAGCCTGCGTGGGCAGACGGCCACGCACTTGCCGCAGCCGATGCAGAGGCGCTTGTCGACGATTGCAAGGCCGTCCTCAATGCGAATGGCGTGCTTGGGGCAGACGTTTGCGCACGCGCCGTATCCGAGACAGCCGAAGCGGCAGCCCTTGTCGCCGCCCGCCGTGGCCGCTGCGGATGCGCAGTCGCAGATGCCGTTGTAGTCACCCACCCGCACGGCCTCTGCGCGCGTGCCGCAGCACTTGACGAGCGCCACGCGGCGTTCGGTGGCCGCGGCGGCCACGCCGAGGATATTGGCGATTTCGGCGTTGACGGCTTCGCCGCCGGGTGCGCATGCTCCAGGAGCGGCGGTGCCCTCCACGAGGGCGCGCGCGTAGTCGCCGCATCCGGCGAATCCGCATCCGCCGCAGTTGGCGCCTGGAAGGGCGGCGGTGACGAGGCCGATGCGGGGGTCTTCCTGCACGGCGAGATATTTGTCGGCTATCGCGAGGGCGAGGGCTGCGATGGCGCCCACGGCGGCGATTACTGCGATTGCTGTGAGAATTGCGGTCATGGCGTTCTTCCTAGATGGCTGAATGGGGTCAGTACGGCAGCTTCACGAGTCCGCTGAAGCCCATGAACGCGAGGCTGAGGAGTCCCGCGGTAACGAGCGCGAGCGCCACGCCCCTGAAGGCGCGCGGCGGATTGGCGAGGGCCAGCTTCTCGCGGATGCCGCTGAAGATGACGAGCGCGAGGCCGAAGCCGAGCGAGGCCGCGAAGGAGAATAGCACGCTTTCGAGGAAGGGCGTGTTGTTCTTGCAGTTGAGCTCGGCGACGCCAAGGACGGCGC
>CAMIVJ010000095.1 GCA_946401765.1 uncultured bacterium
CGCGGCCGCTGCGCTTCGGGTCGGTGCGCCACGAGGCCTGCATGTTCTCCTTGCCGGTGAGCTTGAAGAGCCAGCCCTGCGGGTACTGCACCACCACCTTGCGGATCTTGCCGAGGTCGCCCGCCTTCACCATGTCGCGCGCGAGCTTCACCATCGGGTAGCCGGTGTACGTGTGCATGAGGCCGAACGTGAGCTTCGTCTTCTTCACGAGCGCGTCGAGCTCGAGCGCCTGCTCCACGGTGAGCGTCATGGGCTTCTCGCACATCACGTTGAAGCCGGCCTCAAGGCACGCCTTCGCGATGGGGAAGTGGGTGTGGTTCGGAGTGCAGATCGAGATGAAGTCCACGCGCTCGCCCTTCGGCAGCGCGAGCTCCGCCTTGATCATCTCGTCGTACGTGCGGTACGTGCGCTTCGGATCCACGCCGAGAATGCGCCCCTGCTCGAGCGACTTCTCGGGATCAATGTCGAACGCGCCCGCGACGAATTCCACGCCGCCGTCCATGCGCGCCGCCTTGCGGTGTACTTCTCCGATGAAGGCGCCGATGCCGCCGCCCACCATGCCCATCTTGAGTTTTTTCATACGTCAAGCCTTTCTTTGGTTTTGCGTGGCGCACAGTATAACCTATTTCGCCGCAGAATGCAAGTGCCGCAGGCCTGATTCCATTGCTGGGTTGGGAAAATCGGAAGAATCAAGGAAGCGATCCCGTCCTGTACAGATGCGAAAGGCCTGCGTCATGCAAGAAACTCACGACATCCTGCTCCGTAACCTTCTTTGCGGGCATCTCGATCTTCCGCTCGAAAGGCTTCCCCTTTGGAGTCTTCGCGTTTACGACAAAGTAGCGCCTGCCGTCGATGGTCCGAAAACATAGCGAACTGATCAGCTCCGCCTTGATAAAGCTTACGCTGTCACCGCGGACAAAGCAAATGTTCTTGCCGCGAATTACGATGCCCAGCGGGCAAAGCGCATACAGATACGGCATGACCATAAACAGCAGGACACAGCCAAGAGGCATGACGAAAATGTTCCGTCTCGTCAACTCAAGGACTTGCTCGTCCAGCGCGACATGCTGAATGTACAGGTATACGCCACCAAGCACAACGGCAGGCAGGGCTGCGCAATACAAAAGCATCTTCCACATTGGCGGATATTCTCTACGAATCTCCGCTGCAACGCTCCTGACCTTGGTCCACGACCATGGTTCGCTCCATTCTATCTTAGGCCCAAACAATCCCATGCAAGGCAGCCTTCCCAATTCAACATTCTGGTCGTTCTTGTCGCTACGCGAGCGGGAGGTCCAATTCACACAACGTCTTTTCGTCGTGCAGAGCGATTGCAGGGCTGTCAAGGCGG
Organism: uncultured bacterium; assembly: GCA_946401765.1. Classification (GTDB taxonomy): domain Bacteria; phylum Verrucomicrobiota; class Kiritimatiellia; order RFP12; family UBA1067; genus RUG572. Next base: position 1,352 of record CAMIVJ010000095.1, read on the forward strand.
CGACCCTTCGCGCAGACGAACTTGCACACAGCATAGTCCTTCCGGCGGCGGTCATATTCTTTGATCCACGAATCCGCGCCCTCGTAGCGCTTCATCTTCATGCGCCACGGCTTCGGCGTAAGCCGCGCGCGGTAGCACTTCTGGCTGACGCAGAGATTCGCGTAAATACTGTCCACGTTGAAAAAGCCCATAAGCGTCCGTGCGCGCGGGCCATCCGGCTCCAGACGGCGCCCTTCGACGGCCAGCCGAAAACCCGCAGCCGTCTTGTAGAGTCGAAAGCCCAGATCGGCGTTCTCGGACTGCGACAATAGAGCCTCCATTCTGGCGACCAGTACATCCTCCTGCGACCGCGCTCCTCCGAAAAGCGACCGCCAAAACTCTCCGAATGTACGGCGCACATGGTCGATGTCGATGAAACACGTCTCCTCGCTGTTCAGTACTTCCGCCCCGTAGCGATTGCGCGTGACGACATTGAGGGAATCCTGCTCATAGACGACTGGCTCGCATATAGGGCGCGCATACTCGCCATCCTCAAACCACCCATGCAGTTCACGCAGGCGACGGCGATGCTCTGCCACCGCCTCGTCATCGTACTTCCCACATCGCGACTCCCATTCGGCCAGCTCGGCGAAGATCGCCTCCAATCTCTCCTTCGCCTCATGCTCCGATATGCGAGAGCCTGCTGTCACTCGAAAATCGCACTCGAACGGATCCCCAGATTCGCCCATGCAGCGCAGTGTACGCGTCTCCGTCAACCAGTAACGCCAAATCTTCATCGACCACTCTCTTTTATTTCGTTTTCCACAGTGAAAATTATACCATTTCATATTCAGATTCACAACCGCGATCTGCCGTGCCAGGTGAAGTACGTCACGGCGCAGAGGAGGAATTTAGGATTACTTTTGGAATCCTTGTGCGGCTACGCGCCGGCGAGGGCGAAGATGGCCATGAAGAAGGCGATGTACACGAAGCCCACGATCCCGCCGGTGATGCAGATCATCACGGGCTCGATCAGCACGCTGAAGCGCTTCACCGCCACCGCGAGCATCTTCTCGTGGAAGCGCGCCGTCTCGCCGAACGTCTCCGCAAGGGCGCCAGTGACCTCGCCCACCGCCGCCATCCTCGCGAGCATCGGCATGAACTCCCTCGCCGAGGCGAGCGAAGCGGCGAGCGGCGCGCCGCGCATCACCTCGTCGTGCGCAGTCTCCACGCGCTGTCGAAGACGGCGGTTCGCGAGCAGCCGCGCGGCAACGCCAAGAGAGTCCAGGAGAGACACTCCGCTCTCGCACATCGTCTGCATCGCGCGCGCGAAAACGGCAGTACCCGAAAGGCGCAGGATGTTCCCCGCCACGGGAAGGCGCAGCAGAAGAGCGTCTTCGAAATCCCGTCCGCGGCGCGTGGCGCGGAGAACAAGCCATGCACCCACCGAGACCGCAAGTCCCACAAGAATCGAGCCGCCGTGCTTAATCGTCCAGTCCGCCGCCTCCACTAGCCACCGCGTCATCTCCGGCAGCTCTCCTCCGCTCGCCTGCAGAAACGCCGCAATCTTCGGAATCACCGCCACCACGAGAAACGTCACCACGCCCGCCGTCATGAGAATCGCGAGGACTGGATACACCAGCGCGTTCGCCACAAGCGAGCGCAGCGCGCGGCGCGCCTCCAGCTGCTCCGCCGCGCGCGCGAGCGCAACGTCAAGCTCGCCGCTCTTCTCGCCCACCCCCGCAAGGCGCACCACAAGCTCGCTGAACTTCTGCCTCGCAAGCGCATCGGCAAACGATTCACCCGCAAGCACCGCATCGTGCACGCGCCGCCACGCGCGGGCGGCGCGGGGACGCCGCGCCTGGGCGCCAACCGTCTCGAGCGCCGCGAGAAGCGACACTCCGCTTCGCAGCATCGCCGCCGCCTGCCTCAACCCCATCTCCACGTCGAATCCCGTCATCGGCAGGAGCCACGCAGGATGCCACGCCCCGGGCATTCCTCCTTGCCCCTTCGCCTCCCCCACGTCAAGAACGAGATAACCCTCGGCGCGAAGCTGCGCCGCCGCATCCGCCGCGCTCTCCGCCTCGCGCAGAATCTCGCGCCGCACACCTTCGGCGTCCTTGACCTTTGCCGAGTAGAAGCTCATTGCGCCACCACCCGCAGCGCCTCGGAGACCGTCGTCACGCCGGCCAGGCACTTCGCGCGCGCATCGTCGGCGAGCGTGCGCATTCCCTTTCTCCGCGCCATCGTGAAAAGGTCGCGCGCGTGCGCTCCGGCGGCAATCGCGGCCGCGCACTCTGCGTCCGGCGCGAAGAGCTCGAACACGCCCACCCTTCCGCTGTAGCCTCGACCCGCGCAGCGAAGGCATCCCTTCGGACCCCACACCGTGCTTCCTTCAAGCGCCGCGTCGCCAAACGCCGCCGCCTCAGCGCGCTCAAGCGCCCTCTCGGCGCGGCAGTGCGGGCACAGCGCCCGCACGAGCCTCTGCGCCGCCGCTAGGCGCAGCGTCGCCGCCGCGAGATGAGGCGCAAGCCCCATGTCCGCAAGGCGCGTAACCGCGCTCACCGCGTCGTTCGTGTGGAGAGTCGAGAGGACGAGATGCCCCGTGAGCGACGCCTTCACAGCGGTGTCTAGCGACTCCGCGTCGCGTATCTCGCCGATCATTATCACGTCGGGGTCATGCCGCAGCAAGGAGCGAAGCGCCTTCGCGAAGTTGACCTTGTCGGCGCTGTCAACCTCCGCCTGGCCCACGCCGGGAATTTCGTATTCGATTGGATCCTCCACCGTGAGGATGTTGAGCGCGCGGCGCTTGAGCAGCATCTGTATTGCCGCGTAGAGAGTTGTCGTCTTGCCGCTTCCGGTTGGACCCGTCAGAAGCACGAGACCGTGCGGACGCTCCAGCACTTCTTCGAATGCGGCTCTATCCGACGGCGCAAGCCCAAGCGAATCGAGCGTGAGCCTTTCCCCGCCGGCCTCAAGAAGACGCAGCGTGATCCTCTCGCCGTGGCGTACGGGCAGCGTGGCCATTCGAACGTCCATGGGCGGCACCCGGCGCGCGTCGCCGCCCTGCAGCCGCCACGTGAACGCGCCGTCCTGCGGCGCGCGTCTCTCGGCAATGTCCAACCCGGCCATCACCTTCAGGCGGCTCGTCACGGCAGGCTGGAGCGCGGACGAAACCGTGGTCACGTCCTCAAGTTCGCCGTCCGTGCGGAAGCGCACGCGCAGGCCGTCCTGTGTTGGGTCAAAGTGTACGTCGCTCGCATGGCGCAGCACGGCCGCGCGAAGAATGCGGTCCACCGCCGCCACCGGCTCGTCGGCGGCCGGTGCGGACGCCGTTGCGCGGCTTTCCCCGTAGAGGCGCAGCAGCTCTTCGCGCAGCTGCGCGGGATCGGCCTGATACGCACGCACCGCGCGCCCGGCCTCGCGCGCCACGAGCGCGCGCGTCGCCTCGTCCGCAGGGTCCGCCATCGCCACGGCGAACTCGCCTTCCACCACGCATATCGGCAGCACGAGCCGCCTCAGGGCGAACGCGGCAGGCAGCTTCGCCGCGCACGCCGGATCGATCCGCACTTCGGAGAGGTCGATCGTCTCAGCCATTCACGCCCCCCTTCGCGAGGCGCAGACGACGGCGAAGCGTATCGGGGCTGCGCGTGAGCGCCATTGCCGCCGCCTCGTCTATGCGCCCGCCTACGACGAGGTCTGCAAGCGACTGCTCGAGCGCCACCATTCCGATCTGAGAACCTGTCTCCATCGCCGAGTAGATGTGCGACGTGCGGCCTGTCGCGATGAGGTTCGCGACGGCGGTGGTGTTGATGAGAAGCTCGCATGCGGCAACGCGTCCGCCTTGCAGTGCGGGGAGCAGATGCTGGGCGAAGATGCCGCGCAGCACGAGCGCGAGCTGCCGGCGCACTCCCTCCTGCTCCTCCGCCGGGAAGAGCGCTACAAGCCTCTCAACCGCACCAGCGCAATCGCCTGCATGAAGAGTGGTGAAGACGAGGTGGCCTGTCTCGGACGCCGCGAGCGCAGTGCGCACCGTTGCGAGGTCGCGCATCTCGCCCACGAGAATCACATCGGGATCCTGGCGCATCGCCTCCACGAGCGCGCCGTGGAAGGTGCGCGCGTCGCGTCCTATCTGGCGCTGGTTCACGAGGCAGCGGTGCGAAGCGTGGCGGAACTCGACGGGGTCTTCGAGCGTGATGATGTGGCCTTGGCGAGTGTGGTTGATCTGGTCGATGAGCGTGGCGAGCGTTGTGGATTTTCCGCTGCCCGTGGGGCCCGTCACGATCACCAGGCCGTCAGGCGTATCGCAGAAGCGCGCAAGCTGCGCCGGGAGGCCAAGTTCCTTGAGCGAGCGGAACTCGCCGTCAAGCCTGCGCAGCGCCACGGCAGTGGAGTCGCAGTTGCGGTAGATGTTGAAGCGGTAGCGCATTCCAGAGGGCGAAGTGATCGCGCCGTCGATGGAACCGTCGCGCAGCAGCGCGGTGCGCACGCGCTCGGTGCCGTCGGGGCAGCCGATGGGCAGAGTCTCCACGCCAAGCTCCATCGCGATGGCGTCCACCTGCTCGGCGTCCATGCGCTTGAACGCCGGATGCGGCACGAGCTGCCCCTGCATTCTGAAGCGCGGAATCTCCCCGCATGCGAGATGCACGTCGCTCGCCTTTGTTGCCTCGCACTGCGCGAAGATGTTCGCGAGCTCTTCGCTCATAGCCATAGCACGACCTCCCATCTGCTCTTCGTGCCCGAACGGCCCATCGTCACGGCCTCAGGCACCACCGGCGCGCGCGCGGCGGCGAACTCATCGAGCGCCGCCGTGAAATCGGGATACGGCGCCTCGACGGTGAAGCGCATCGCCTCGGGCGTGGGACGCAGCCCCGTGGCGCGCAGCACTTCTCCTCCGCGCGCCCCCCATCCGTCCGACCTATCCGCCACCGGTTCCACGCGCACCACTCTCGCGCCGTGCTTCGCGAACGCCGCAAGCGCTGCGCCCTGGCGTTCGGCCGCGCCAGCGCCCACGTCGCCCTTCACGGAACTTTCCGGCGCCTTCTCCGCACGCACCTCCTCAAGCTCCTTCTCGGCCGAGGCCAATCGTTTCTCAAGGGCACGCCTCTCTGCTGGGAAATCTTCGGCGTTCGGCAGGCGGCTCTCCTCCGCCGCAAGCGCGCCCACTCTCTTCGCAACGGGCATCCGCCACAAGTAGAAGTACGCCACGCACAGCGCAAGCGGAATGGCCACCATGAGAAACACTTTATCCTTTGTGCGCATCTTCGTCATTTCACGCCCCTCATCTGAACTGCCCTTCCGAGTCGAACTCGAGATCGCACGCGAACTCCACCGTGCCGCCGCTCGCCGCCGCGCCGATGGGGCCGGGCGTCACGCGCCAGCCGCTCTTTGGGGGCTTGAGCGCCTCAGCGAGGCGCGCGAAAGTGCGCGCTGCGGCGTCCGCCGAAAGCGCCACGCCGGTGATGCGTGCGGAATAAGCACCCTTGGCCGTGATGCCGCCGAGCACGCTATCGTCGCCACATGCGTTGGGAACCGCGGAGAGCATCAGCCGCCATGCCGAGCGGAGAACGTCGGCGTTCTGCTGGGCGCGCGCCTCGTCCGCGCGGCGCATTCGAAGATCGGCGCTCTCCTTCTGAACGGATGCGAGGCGCCGCTGCAGTTCGTCCTTCTGCGCCTGGAGCGCGCGCCCAGCGGCGACGCTGCGCGAGAGGGCGCGTTCGCGCGAGACAAGCGTTGTGGCGTCCCAAGCGATCAATGCCAAAGCAAGCAGAGCGGCAAGCGCCAGAAGCGCGCCAGAGCGCACGGCAAGCGCACGGCTTTGGCGAACCGGCACCCAGGGGAGGTCCTCGATGCTCTCGCCGGAAGCGGGCGCGGCCGTGACCGCGCGCACGCGGCGCCCGGAACGTCTCGCCCGCGCCGCCTCGGCCTCTGCGTCTGCGCGCCTGATCTGCACCACGTCAAACACGGCGCGCGCATCGCCTTCGCCGCCGAGCCTGCGCCACGCCATCTCGCCTTCCGAGCGCGGGATGCCGCTGAACGGCTCGCATTCGAACGCGAGCGCAGCCGCAAGCTCGGCTTCGGCAAGGCCAGCCACCTGCGCGGCAGGCAGGTTGACGCGCTGGCGGAAGCATGCGGCGGTGGCAAGCACCTCATCTGGAGATATCTTCTTCATTGGCAATCTCTGTATAACTTTTGAACGCCAGAGACCGCCCATCGGTTCAGTCCCGACGTGTGATGGCGTCCATGACGGCAGCCTTGATCTCGTCGGCGCGCGCGGCATCCATCCACGACGGACGGTACGTGCATTTCCGCACGTCGACGCCGAATAGCTTCGCCGTGAACGCAAGCCCCTGAAGGTATTCGCCTTCGCGGTTGAAATGGAAGTCGGGCTTCGTGAAGAGCGCGTTGCGGTTGGGCACGAACTCGGCCGCGGTGCCCACGGGGATGACGGCGAAGCCGTGCTTCGCGGCGAATGCGGCGTATGCGCGATGCAGGCGCGTGTACATCTCGGCCTGGTCGAAGCCGAACTTCTTCAGCCGTTTGTCCCAGGGCGGGTAGCTCCAGGTCTCCTGCACGACGATCTTCGCCTGCGGCGCGAGTTCGCGGATCTTGGCGACGAGGCTGTCGCCGAACGGCTGGTAGGTCGAGGGCTGCCAGCTGAAGTGGCTCGCCTGCTGGATCGTCACGACGTCCCACTTGTCGAGCACGAGCGCGTCTGGGATGTTGGCAGTGCCCTTCACGACGATCTTCTTTCCGTTGGTGGTGCGGTCGAAGCGATAGGGCTTGAACGCCGCGTTGGTCGATGCGACCACGTTGTTCCAGTGGCGTTCAAGCGAGCATCCGCCGATGTAGAGGGAGGCGATGTCGAGTTCGAGCCCCATGGACTTCGCGACGTGCGGCATCTGCTTCAGGTTGCAGATCGAGAAGCTGTTCCCGATCATCAGCACCTTCAGCGGCTTCTCGGGACGGCCCTCCACCGGCGCCGCGAATACGGGCGTTCCTGCGGCAATGACCGCGAGCAGCATGGCGGTTTTTTTCATGTGTGAAATCATAATGTGCCTTTGATGTTTGATGCTTGTGCAAACATTATACCAAAATCGTCCCCGCCACAACAATGCTCTTCTTGCGCGTCTCCCCCGTGGTGGGGGAATGTTGCCAATGTGGAATTGTTGCCAATTCCAATGTTGCCAATGGCCAATTGGGGATTGGAATTGGATATTGGCAACACTGGCAACAATTGAGAGACAGTCCTATGTCCCCAACACATCCACCGTGTAGGAAACCCAAACCCTCCGTGTAGGGAGACGCGATTCGCCGTGTAGGGAGAACGCCCACCGGGTAGGGTCACGCGTCCCGCGTGACCGGTAGGGCGGTCGCCCCACGACCTCCGCCACGGGAGGGGCCGCGCTTGTCGCGGCCTAACTGGGAACGCCGCCATCTTGGCGGTGTAACAGGGGCACCGGGCATCCCGCCCGTTGTAAAAGCCACCCAAAACCCGCGTGCGATTACGGTGCGGAACAATCACACACCCCGGGCTAATCACGCGCTACTTCACTTATTGCAATATGTGACGTACCGCGCAGGAAGCTGTCATGTTGTCACGCCTCCCACAGCAGCTCTTCCAAGAACGCCTTTGCCCTTGACTGTATGCCTGGCGCCTTCGACTCGCGCGGGCCCGCAACATTCAATACCAATACCGAAGACATTCCGAGGAACTGCCGCAACCACTTGATCTTGTCTTCTTCAGGCAT
>CAMIVJ010000096.1 GCA_946401765.1 uncultured bacterium
CCGTGTATTCGCATTTGCTGCCCATGTTGGTCCTGGCGCTGAGCGCGCACATCGTCGCGTCGCATGGTGCCGTCTTCTGCGGGGCGAGGTCGATGACCGCGTTGAACACGACTGACGAGAAGGCCAGCATCGCCACGAACACGGCCGCGATCTTCAGCAGCGTCCATTTGCTGGGCGGCCACAGTGCGCGCTGTGCCTCGGACTTCCTGATGATTTCCTCGATTCGCGCCACGCACCTATCCTCGAAGCCGGCGCTGGGAGCAGGCCATGCGGAATCGTCGGCCAGCGCAGCCGCGATGGCCGCGTCGAGCTCGTCGAACTCCGTGTCTTTCTGCTTGTTGTCGTTCATGGCTTTTCTCCCTGTCATTTGGTTTGATGTGAGAAGCGCTGATTTCCTTGGCGCTTTTCTGATATTTTCTCGCGGATCGTCTTCTTCGCCTCGTGAAGCCAATAATATACGGTTCCCTCGGGCTCGCCCATCGACTTTGCGATCGCGGGAACGGACATGCCGGCGAAGTAGAACATCACCACTGCGGCGCGCAGCCTTTCGGGAAGGGACGCAACGGCCGCGCGCACCTCGCGCGCGTCGTCCGCGCGCTCTGCCGCCTCGGCGGGCGTGGGCCGTTCGTCAGTCCGCTCTGGCAGCTCATCGGGGAACACGAGGGAGTTGGCGGCCTTTCTGCGGATGTCCATCTTGAAGAAGTTCGCCATTATCGAGCACTGCCAGGTGAAGAAGCTCGAATCGCCCTTGAAGGAGCCGATGCTTTGGACAACGCGCGCGAGAGTGCGCGAGACGAGGTCCTCCGCGTCCGTCTCGTTGTGGCAGAGGCGCATCGCCGCCGCGTAGAGGCGGCGTCCGTACGCGCCAACGAGAAGGCGCGCCCCGTCTTCGGGACGCGTCCTCAGCCTCTCAAGTATTTCGTCGTCGTCACTCATCGCTTTGCCGTTGTCCTTACAACAGCTATGATGCGCCCAGCGTTGATTCCCTTGGAAAGAAACCTAAATTACAGGCATTTCTCAACGCAGAGGCGCAGAGTCGCGGAGAAAGAGAACTTTCTGACTCATGGGATTCTCTGTGCCTCTGCGTCTCTGCGTTAAAAATTTGGGCACTAGGCACTTATCTCCCTGTATAACGCTATTGTAAGCGAACACATCTTGGCGGTGGAGAAGTTGTCGCGCACCGATTTGACGGCGGCGGCGCGCACTTCGGCCTTGCGCTCTTCGGGAAGGTCGAGGATTTCGTCGAGCTTTGCGGCGAGAGCGGCGGCGTCGCCTGGAGGGACGAGCCAGCCGGTGCGGCCGTCGTCGATCGTCTCGCATGCGCCGCCATGCGCGGTGCCAACGACTAGGCGGCCCATGGCCTGCGCCTCGGGGATGGTGCGTCCGAAGGCCTCGGGCTGGGCGGAGGACGCGTTGACCACGATGTCGCTGAGGGCGTAGACCTTCTGGATCTCGGAGGTGTGGTCCTTGAACACGACTTCGGTCTCGTTGGGAAGGCGCGAGGCGAGGGCGCGCAGATGGTCGGAGTATTCCGTGCGGCCCTGGTCGGAGCCGATGAAGACGACGCCGAGGCGCCTGTGGCGCATCTTGGTGAGGGCGTCGAGGAACACTTCCTGTCCTTTCCAGCGGGTGAGGCGTCCGGGAAGGGTGATCACGGGGATATCTGCAGTGAGGCGGTAGTGGGCGGTCTTCTTCTCCATCGCCTCGTCGCGGGTGACGGCGTCTGGGCGGAACACGGACGTGTCGGCGCCGCGGTGTATGCGAACGAGCTTCGCGGGGTCGGCGTGGTACGTCTCGATCACGTGGCGCATCACGTAGTCTGAGACGCATATCGTGCGCAGCCCCTTGAGCATGATGCGGTTGTACGGAATCTTCAGGAACGCGGGCGAAGTGCCGTACACGCCGTGGTACGTGGCGATCCATGGCACGCCGCACTGCTTCGAGGCCCACATCGTTGACCACGCGGGCGCGCGCGAGCGAACGTGCATCAGCGTCACGCCTTCCTCCTTCGCGAGCTGGGCGAGGCGCGCCGCGTTCGCGCGCATGGTGAAGGGGTTCTTGCTCGCGAGCGGCAAGGTGAAGTGCTTCACGCCCAGCGCGTCGAGCGCCTCCACTAGCGGACCTCCCTGCGAGGCGACGGCGTTGGGGATGCCGGCCGCGTGAAGGGCGTGCGCGATCTCGATGGTGCCGCGCTCCACGCCGCCCATCTGTAGCGAAGGTAGAATCTGAAGGATTTTCATGACGCGAGAAGTATATCAATTATTTGCCCGTGACACAATACCCCCCTGACGGAGTGGCGAATGTGGAATCATGGGCATTCCGTCAGACCGAACTTGGGCCATTTTCAAATTTACCCATATCGTGGGGATGTTTTTTGTCTTAAGGCGCTTTCGTTTTTTTGATAAATTATTGTCATTCTCGGGATTTTTTTATTGGCAAAGCCGATAGCCTTGCTATCATGCAAAGGATTACAGCGATGAAAAAGAGACTGGCGAATCTGTTGGTGGTGCTCGTCACGATGGTGACAGGCATGTTCGTTCCCGCGACTGCGTTCGCGGACCCGGACCAAACGCCCGGCGCGAACGCAGAAGAATGGACGGAAGTCAGCACATGGGCGGATCTGGCCGCAGCGCTCAACTCGGGCAGCCGGGTCAAGCTCATGCAGGATGTGCAGAAGGACGACTATCTGATCGTCAACGTAGGCAAGACCTCCGTGCTCGACCTGAACGGCCATACCATAAACCGCGGAAGAACGTCCGGGACCGGTTACGGTTTTGTAGTCTATGTGCACGGCGGCGACCTCACGATAATGGACAGCAGCGCGGAACAAACAGGCACGATCACCGGAAGATGGTAATCGCTCGACGTATGTAACGGTAAAGTGCGGCAGCGAATATCTTGACGTGACAGACTTTACCAAAGGTAGGCTTTCCGGCGGAGAGGCGGTCTACGAGTTTGAGATTCCTGTGGGCGACGTAACGGTAGAGGCCGCCTTCGCCCCGCGCAAGTACAGGATCGAGTTCGTTGACGGTTCGTACCAGCTCGACACTATGTACCTGGAACTCGGAGAGACACCTGACACCCGCGCGATGGAGATGGAGACCTGGGGTAAATCCGCCTCTTCCGGTGCGCCTTTCATCGGATGGGAGCCTGCGATCGGTCCGGTCACGGGCGACACGGTCTATACGATGGTGTACGGGGAAGCTTCTCAAGAGTTGTATCACATATCTGCGACAGATGAGGCGATCAAGGCGAGCCTCTTTATCTCTCCGCCGCTGGGCCGTACGGTAACGGACAGTAACATCCACGCCGGTCTGAAGGTCGTTCTCTCCGCCAGGGTGGAAGACGGCAAAGGCATCGAGTCGTGGAGCGTTATCGACGCGGACGGGGATCCGGTCGCGCTGGACACGGACGAATACGGTTTCCCGTGCTTTACGATGCCCGAAAGCGACGTAACGGTCTCGGCAACGTATACGGACAACGTGCTGCCCGTACACCTGCCTGACGGTCTAAATAATCTGATAGGTTCGGACGTCAACGGCGCGCTGCTGACCAGCCTGAGCGGAACGCTCAGGGAGCCTTACGCGGCGCCCGGCGAAACGGTCACCATGCTCTTCGTTGACAGCAACAATACCGGCATTACCGTTACGGTCACGCCTACGGCAGGCGAGCCGTTTACGGTCAGCAGCGTACCCGCGTCGGCGGTGGTCATGAATATGCAATTCGGCATCATCTCCTTCACGATGCCGGATTCACCCGTTTCAGTATCGGCAGAACAGCAGTCGTCGCACGTGGATCTGCCCGAGCTCGCCCTTGGGATCAACGAGATAGACAACCGTCAGCAATGGTACAGCTTTACCCCGGCGAAGACCGGCGCGTACAGCTTTAAGGCGCTGGACGACAATGGCTGGAGAGCGTACGTCTACGATGAGGATGGGAACGAAGTCGACAGTTTCAGCTCAGACTCGCCTGCAGCCACGCTGGTGGCCGGAGAGCGCTACCTGCTCCAGTCCAACGTTTACAGTTACTCCCTGTCGCTCACGTACATTATGATCGAAGAGCCCTCGGAGGAAGCTGTCCTGTATCCGATCACCGTGGAAGAGGTCCTGCACGGCAGGGTCGTACCCACAGTAGACGAGGCTCCCGAAGGGTACCAGGTCACGCTGACGTTCATACCGGATCCCGGTTACAGATTATCGGGCGTCTCTCCAGAGGTGACGTGCTCGGGCGTCAGCCTGGATCTCGTCGCCTGCAACCGCGACCGATACTATTTCAACATGCCCGCCGGCGCGGTCACGGTCGCTCCGCCGGAATTCGTACCTGTCGACTACGCGCTGACGGTCGAGGCGGAGATGGGAACGGCGACGGCGCTCGTGAACGGCGAGCCGGCCGAGACAGCCCACTGCGGAGATACGGTGATCCTGGAGATGGAGCCCGCTTACTCGCCCTTCACCGTGCCGAACGTCTATGTGAACGGCGTACGACTTAAGGCGCAGGACGGAGCCTACAGCTTCATCATGCCGGCCGGGAACGTGAACATTCATGTCGAGTTCAGAGACGCCGAATACTACGATATCCATATAACGCAGTCCGCGCACGGAACGGTCTCCGCCTCGTGGTACGTTTTGGGATACGCCATTATTGATGCCGTCGGCGAAGCGCCTGTCGATTCGCAGGTCTTCCTAAGCGCCGCCGACGTAGAGGACGGCTGGGCCGTCAGCTCCTGGAGCGTTTACACCGCGGACGGACCGATATATCCGGAAAAAGGAATATTCGTTATGCCTGAAGCCGAGGTGTGGATCGAAGCGACCTTCAGCGAAGCGCGTGAGGTATCGTTCCAGATAGACGCGAAGGCCCTGGCGCACGGAGATTACTGGCAGTGGATCGCGGGCGGAGCCTGGAGCACGGAGACGAGCGGTTACGCCGCTGCCGGCACCGAGGTCATCATCCCGCTCGATAAAAACGCGCCGCATACCGGCCGGAGGCCCGTTTTCACCGTCACGACGGCGAGCGGAACGAACGTCCCGTATACCGAAGAGGAAGCAAGGTACCTGAATGAAGATTGCTGGGCGGCGATCTTCACCATGCCGGACGAGCCTGTCATAGTAACGATAGACACGGTCATGATGGATATGGACGCGCTGCATCTGGGCGAGAACAGCCTGATCCTTGAAAAAGGATTGACGAATTACACTTTCACGCCGGAAGAGAGCGGCGTATACCGATTCGCGAATACCGGCGGATACTTCGCGAGTCTGATGACCTTGTATGATACGGGCGTTATAGGAGGCAGCTCCGCAGCGAGACTCCTGGCCGGAGAGACCTGCATCCTTCCGGTCGGGCGCACGGACAGTATGTCGCCGGAGGTCACCGTGACGATCACGCGCGTGGGAGATATCGAGACCAATGCCGTGACCATCGCGGATGACATTGAGTACGGCTCAGTCGAAGCGACCGTATCCGAAGCGCCTGCAGGTCATTACGTACAACTGAAAGCCGTCCCGGCCGGCAGCAGCGAACTTGTAAGCATCAGCGCGTCGTGGGAAGGCGGAGACATCAATCTCAGCCCAGTGGAAGGCGAAGAGCTGACTTTCAGTTTCAGTATGCCCCCCGGTGACGTCACCATCAATGCCTCTTTCAGCGTGCCGCACATCGAAACGCCGGCCTTCACTGATCCCGAAGGTCGCGAGATCGAGGATCAAGCCCTTGTCGAATGGCTCTCGGCGAACAACTTCACGCAGTCCGACATCAACGCCCTTGGCAGCGACGCCGCCGCCACGGACAAGCTGTATGAGTGCTGGTTGCTCAACTGCTCCATCACGGCGGAGAATCCGGGCGGCGCGCTCAGCATCACCGGCTTTGCGGTCAGCAACGACCAGGTTTTCGTCACTGTGCAGCTCGTGCGCCAGTCGCCGCTAGGCTACATTAACGGCGCACTTTATCTCTACGGCGCGAACGACCTCTCCGTCGGCTTCGGAGACAGGCCGATCTCTAATGAGATCGTCAACTTCCGCGACGGCGATTCGACCTTCGCCATTGATCCGACCACCGCCCCGGCCAGCGGCACAGTCACGCAGACCGTGACCGCCATCTTTGACGCCTCCTTGGTCTCGGAGAAGTTCTTCAAGGCCACCATCGAGCTTGCGCACTCCGAAGAGCCCTGAGGAATGTTGCCAATGTGGAAGTGTTGCCAATAACCAATTACCAGTTCCAATTGGGAATTGGCAACATTGGAACTGGCAACACTTTCACATTGGCAACATTAAAAATGCGCCCGAATTTTTGCTATAATGGTGCCGTCAAAAGGAACACCAGCATGAAAAAAAGCCTCTTCCGCTCAACCGTCGCCGCGATAATCGCCATCGCGGGCGCGGGAACCACGGCAGCGGGTGCCAACTTGGCTCCCGTGGCCGTGGATGACCAGTTCTACGTCAACAGGAGCGACTACTTCCTCAGGAACGTCGTAGCACGCACCGGCCCTGTGGCCGCGACCCTGAACTGCGCGAGCGGAGCCGACACCCCGGCAATCCTGGTCAATGGCCTCTATACGGGCCCTAACATCTCCGAAGTCGCCTGCGGCATCAGGAGCGGCCTGGATGATGCGAAGACCGTCGTTTCCTCCCAGTTCTTCGGCGAGATATTCCACTCGGTCGTCAACGGCGCGGAAACCCCCGTGTCGCTTGCCGACGTGGAGAACAGCGGACCTGCCTCGGGCGTGGTGAAGATTGACGCGACCGACTACGTGGCGCTGCTACGCGGAGGCATGTACAGTAACCACAACATGGCATGGTATGCCGATAACGACAGGATGCTGTTGGTCAATGGCAATGTGTCCCTGGCGCCGCCTGAAAACGCGCTGACCGTTGGCTTCGCCTGCCCCGCCATCATCCATGGCAACCTGACCGTCGATGCCAGCTCCAACCTGGTCAGCACAACGCAAATCAGCAGTTTCCTCTACGTGACAGGCAACGCCCAGGTCGAAAACCTCTACGTGGCGAGCGACGGTGCCTTCGCCGTGGCTGGCAATCTCTCGGTCACGGGAACAGTCTCGAGCGCCAGTATGGGCGTCACTGCGACCTTCGCCATCGGCGGCAAGTTGCTCGTGGACGGGGAAACCCCTCTGGAATACACCTGTCCGCTGGCGGAGTTGCTCCAGCGGCATTCGCGGCAGGGCCAGGACTACGATCCGGACAATCCGGACTCCCATCTCACGGTTGACATACGCAGCATGATCCAGACCGCCGCGGCATACCGCATGACGCTGTATTACTACAACGGCACGGAGACGGTTGCCATCGGCACTGTCGGCGCGGCCCCTATGGGCGGCACGGCGGTTTCGCTGAACGCCGGATATCATTTCAACGCGACCGGGCAGGTCGTGGTTGACGGCAATGGGGTGGTCATCAGCGACGACGACCTTTCCTTCGGTGTCAGGCAGGTCAGCTCGGCTTTCTCCGTCTCGCCGCAGTTCTCCTACCGGATCTGGGACAACGACGCCGCGGAGAACATGCAGTCCGATGCCGCGACGGTCACTATCGTCGTGGCCGATACCATCCTCGGCGCCGGCGGCGACGACGTCATCGCCGCCATCGGCGACGGTTCCGGCGACGTCATCCGCGCGGACGTGGCGGGCGAAGGCGAGTTGATCGTGCCCGAATACGAGGAAGAGGAAGTCTATGTAGTTACCTTCGCGGCCAAGCCCGGCTCCGACATCGTCGATGGGGGCGGCGGGAACGATGTCCTTTTTGGCGATTCCGGCATAGTCGGCCTTGCGGACAAGGTCGCCGCCCGAACGGGAGTAAGCGCGGACGCCGTGACGGACGCGGACATCCTCCGGTACCTTTCCGAGCATCCCGACGTGATCACTGGCTGGCCTGGCGCGGACAACAGCCAGACGGATCCAGATACCGGCGAAAGCCTGGACAGGGCAGACGTGCTCATCGGCAACGACGGCGGCGACATCGTCTTCGCCCAGGGCGGCGACGACATCCTGTTTGGCGACGCCTCGCTTGACGCCGTGGCCGGATGGCTTGAACTTTCGGGCGGCGACTTGACGTCCGTGAACATGGCGGTGAAGATCGGGGCCATGGGCGTCGCGCAGCTCAAGTCGAATCTGGCAAATCTGGAAGGCAGTCATGACGGGGACGACCTGCTCTTCGGCGGCGACTGCGACGACATGATCTTCGGCCTTGGCGGCGACGACGAGTTGCATGGCGGCTCAGGCAGCGACATGCTCCTTGGAGGCGGCGGCGCTGACGTGCTGCATGGCGGAGCCGGCGGCGACTATCTCGACGGCGGAGCCGGTGCGGACATGATCGATGGCGGAGCCGGCCCGGATATCATTCGCTACGATGCGGCCGACACCATCGACGGCGGAGACGATATCGACATTCTGATCGGCAACTCCGGCGACGGTTCATTTGCGAGTCTCACGAATGTCAGCAACGTGGAAATCTTCCTCAAGGTGGGGAGCGGCGACATCGACGCCCTCAACCTCACCGACATCTCGAAGCTGGAGGCCGTGGCTGGTCTGTATGTTGACGACAACGGCGAAGTTCGGCTTGAAGACGAGGAAGGTTGTCCTGATGAAAATAAATGGCAGCTTGTCGGCAGGGAAAACGGCATCACGACGATCACCTGTATAAAAAACGGCTTTGCCCTGACGCTTGAGACCACGATGGGATACGAGGACGGCAAGCTGGTGATTCTCCCGCCGCCGCCCGTCCCCGACCCGGACCCCGACCCCGACCCGGACCCCGTTCCGGACCTCGACCCCGTCCCCTACCTAGACCCGGTGGCAAACACGATCAACAACTGCGAGACCTATACCATCTATGCCGGCCAGACGGCGCTTGACAGCGGCTGGTACGTGGTCACCAACGCCGTCACGAACGACGCGCGCATCGTCGTTTCGGGCGACGTGAACCTCATCCTCGCGGACGGCGCGGAGCTGGTGGCGAAGAAGGGGATCAACGTGGCCGTGACCAACAACACGACCAACAGCCTCACCGTCTGGGCCCAGTCCGACGGCGAGGGCATGGGCAGCCTGACGGCCACGCAGATGGACGTCTCCCAATAC
>CAMIVJ010000097.1 GCA_946401765.1 uncultured bacterium
CGTATGGGCACGGCATGCAGTAGTCGCAGCTGTTGCAGGGAATCGTCTCCTCGCCGAGGTACGCCTTGGCGGCGCGTTCGAGGGCTGCGAACTCCTTTGCGCCAAGTGGTCTGAGCGGCGAGAACGTCTTCACGTTCTCCTTGATGAACTTGATGTCCGTCATGCCGCTCAGGACGGTGAACACGCGGGGCATCGAGCCCGCGAAGCGGAACGCCCAGCTCGCGGGCGTGGCTTCGGGGTCGAGCGGAGAAAGGCAACGCGAAATGGCGTAGTTGAACTTGGCGAGGCGTCCGCCCAGAGTGGGCGCCATGACGGAGATCGGGATGTTCAACCCATCGAGAAGATTGTAGAGTATCTCGGCGTTGACGTGGTTGTACTTCGCCGTCTCGGTGCCGTGGCGCCAGTCCACGTAGCTCAGCTGGATCTGGGCGAAGTCCCAATGGTATCGTTCATGATAGGAGAGCGCGTGGCGGAATCCCGCCTCGTCGCCGTGGTATGAGAAGCCGAGGTTGCGGATGCGGCCAGCCTCGCGCTCCTTGACGAGGAAGTCGAGGATGCCGTTCTTTACGAAGCGTTCGTCGAAGCCGGCGGGGCCGCCCTGGCCGACGGTGTGGAGAAGGTAGTAGTCGATGTAGTCGGTGCGAAGGTGCTTGAACGACTGCTCGTACATCTTCTTCGACGCCTCGAAGGAGCGAAGCGACGGACTCATGTTCGATAGCTTGGTGGCGATGAGCCACTTCTCGCGCGGGTGGCGGGCGAGCGCCTCGCCGATCGAGGCCTCGGAATGCCCCTGGCAGTAGACGGGGGCGGTGTCGAAGTAGTTGATGCCGTGGGCAATGGCGAAGTCAACGTGGCGGTCAACCTCTTCCTGGTCGATCTTCGCGCTGCCCGCCTCCCTGGAGCTCGTGCCCTCGACTGTGGGCAGACGCATGCAGCCGTAGCCGAGCAGGCTGGTGCGTGGGCCCTTGCCGCCGGTGCGGTATGTCATGACGCCCGGCGGATTGCCGCCTGGCGCGGCAAGAGCGGCGAAGAAGGATCGGCGGTTCATGTCACTTGCCATCCTCGATTTCGCGTGGAATGTATCCGGTGGCGCAGGCGAGCGTCACGAAGAACGTGGAAAGGCATGCGCCGCATCGCATAGGGCAGTCGCCGAAGGCATGGATGAGCAGGGCCGAGTTGGCGAGGAGTATCCAGAACGTGCCGGCGGGAAGGCAGTAGATGGCGCGCGGCATCGGCGGGGCCTTCTCCGGCTTCAGGAAGCGCGAGCCCATTAGGAGCCGGTACCAGTCGGAGAATATCGGCGAGAGTAGAAGCAGGAACACGGCCACGAGCGCGCCTGCGCCCACGGCGCCGTGCTCGCAGAGGAACTGCATGTAGTCGTTGTGCACGTTGGCGCCGCCACGGGCCTGCATCTGGCTGATCTCGTCGTCCTTGAGGTAGCCGCGGCAGAAGTGGCGGTAGCCCCAGCCGCCAACGCCGAAGAAGGGATAGTCCTTGAATATGGCCATGGCCACGCGCGTATGGTACTGCGCCTTGCCGGAGACGCGGTCGGCCACCTCCACGGCATCGAGCGAGCCAAGCTCCTTAGAGAGGTCCTTGGGCGAGAACACGAACACCGCCATCACGAACACAAGGGCGCCGCCGAGCGCGAAAGCCGCGCTCTTGATGCGCCGCGCGCGGTGGTGGCGCGCCAGCAGCAGCGAGCATTCGTAATAGACGAACGCTACTCCCGCGAGCGAGAACGAAAGTATGATGGCCGCCCTAGAAAGCGTGCATATCGCGCCAAAGAAGTTCAGCACGGCCGCCACCAGCACGTAGTGCGAGCGGGAGAAGCGGTTCATGCGGTCCGAGATGTCGGACCCCTTTTGCCGATGATGGTGGTCCACGCTCGGCATCTCAGCCGTCTCGACCACGCGGTGCTGCCACACGCCCACCGACAGCGCGAACGCCATCGTGAAGAAGGATCCGCCCATGTTCGGATAGCCGAAGACGGAGAAGAAGTCCTTGGCCGCCGGCGTGTCGCCCCAGAATGCGGCCGTCGCACCGGTCGCGCGCTGCAGGAATCCGAGCACGGCGAGCGCCGCCGCGTTCCACACGATCATCTCCACGAGGGCGCGCTTGCCGGCGCGCGTGAGCGCGTGCTTTGCGGCGAGCATCGCCGTGAGCGACGGAAGGAACCAGAGGAACACGCCGAGGTGCTCGCCGGCGTCCACGCAGAACGGCGCGAACGGCACGGGCGGATCGGCGCTGGCGCCTGCCATGATCTTCGGGTAGTCGCACACCTGGCAGAGGCCGCGGTTGGTGAAAGGCACCACCATCACCACGAGGAAGACGAGCGTGGCGTAGAAGAGAGGGTCGGTGCGCAGCGCGTGCCACACGCGCCGGCGGGCGACGAGGGGATCCTCGTGCGGATGCCTCTGCGGGAACAGTAGCAGCGCCTCGAAGAGGAACGCCCATAGCCATGGGATCGTGGGCAGCAGCGAGTCGGCTCGCGCGCCGCCGTGTATCCACGTGAATGCCGCCATCGTGGCGAACACGAGCAGCACGCTTAGGTTCTTCAGTATCAGTTCCATGGATGTCGGCCCTGTTGGATCAGTAGCGGTAGTAGTCCGGCTTGAAAGGTCCGTTCACCGGCACGCCGATGTAGTCGGCCTGGCGCTTCGTGAGCTTCGTGAGCTTGGCGCCGCGCGCCGCGAGGTGGAGACGGGCCACTTCCTCGTCGAGCGTCTTCGGCAGGCGGATGACGCCCTTCACGCCGCCCTTCCAGAGCATCATCTGCGCGAGGCACTGGTTGGTGAAGCTGTTGGACATCACGAAGCCGGGGTGGCCGGTGGCGCAGCCGAGGTTGACGAGGCGGCCCTCGGCGAGAAGGTAGATCGAGTGGCCATCGGGGAACGTGAACCTGTCCACCTGCGGCTTGATGTTGACGCGCTTCACGCCGGGCCAGGCCATGAGGCGGGCCACCTGTATCTCGTCGTCGAAGTGGCCGATGTTGCAGACTATCGTCTGGTCGCGCATCTTCGCCATGTCCTCGGCGGTGATGATGTCCACGTTGCCCGTCGTGGTGACGAAGATGTTCGCCCACTTGAGAGCGTCCTGCACCGTGCACACGTCGAATCCGGCCATGCACGCCTGCAGGGCGCAGATCGGATCGACTTCCGACACCTTGACGCGGCAGTGGTTCTCGCGCAGGCTCTCGGCGCATCCCTTGCCCACGTCACCGTAGCCGCATACGAACGCGTTCTTGCCCGCGAGCATGACGTCGGTCGCGCGCTTTATGCCGTCCACGAGCGACTCGCGGCATCCGTAGATGTTGTCGAACTTCGACTTCGTAACCGAGTCGTTCACGTTCACCGCCGGGAACAGCAGCTCGCCCTTGGCCTCGAGCTGGTATAGGCGGTGGACGCCGGTGGTGGTCTCCTCAGAGACGCCGCGCACGTTGGCGGCGGCACGCGAGAACCAGTGCGGGGATTTCTTGAGCGTCGTCGCAATCGTGGCGAAGAGCGCCTTCTCCTCCTCGCTTGAGGGATTGGAGATCGCGGAGGGATCCGTCTCGGCACGCGCGCCGAGGTGCAGAAGCAGCGTCGCGTCGCCGCCGTCGTCGACGATTAGGTCGGGCCCCTTCCCGTCCGGCCACGTCATCGCCTCCTTCGTGCACCACCAGTACTCGGCGAGCGTCTCGCCCTTCCAGGCGAAGACGGGCGTGCCGGTCTTAGCGATCGCGGCCGCCGCGGCGTCGTTCGTGGAGAAGATGTTGCAGCTCGCCCAGCGCACGTCCGCGCCAAGCTCCTTCAAGGTCTCGATGAGAATCGCCGTCTCCACCGTCATGTGCAGAGAACCCATGATCCGAGCGCCCGCGAGCGGCTTCTTCGGGCCGTACTTCGCACGCGTCTGCATGAGCCCGGGCATCTCCGGCTCTTCGGTCTCTATAAGCTTGCGGCCAAGCTCGGCCAGCTTTATGTCGGCAACCTTGTACTTAATCGCCACTATCTTTCTCCGTGTGCGCCCCGTGCCTGCATGGCCGAAGCACTATCATTATACCAAAAACACAGATAGAATGCCATATCGCGGACGAAGAATCGGGTGGCCGCACGCATTGCGCGGTTAAAATGCGGCGGCGTGTATTTGCGGGATTATGTCATTGTGGCATCATGCGGATGTGTGGTAAAATAAATCCAGCAACTGAAAGAGGACCGCCAATGAAATTCATCCATGCTTTTCTTGCATTCGCTCTCGCAGCATCCGCCGCGCAGGCAAAGAGCTTTATCACGTACGAGGAGTTCGACGCTGTTGGCGACGGCAAGACGGACGACCAAAATGCGATAGTCGCCGCGCATGAGGCGGCCAACGAAAAAGGCCTGCCCGTGAAAGCGGGCGCCGGCAAGACGTACTACATCGGCAAGGGCGCGGCAGTCGCCGTGATCAAAACGGACGTCGATTTCGGCACCGCGAACTTCGTGATCGACGACCGCGTGCTCGACAACCTGCGCGCCCCGATCTTCCGCATCGACCCCTCGCGGCGCCCATTCCCCGTCAAGGGCGTCGCGAAGCTCGCCAAGGGCGCAGTCCGCCTCGGCGCCGCCCTTCCATCAACGTGCCTCGTCGAGGTGCAGAACAGCAACGTGAAGCAGTACATCCGCTACGGACTCAACCAGAACAAAGGTACGGCGCAAAAGGAGGTGTTCCTCGCCGACGCATCTGGCGCAATCGATCCCAAGACTCCGATAATATGGGACTATCCCGCCATCACGCGCATCACCGCGCATCCCGTCGATGCGAAGACGCTTGTGGTCAAGGGCGGACACTTCACCACGATCGCCAACCAGGCAAGCTCAAACTACCGCTATCACGCCCGCGGCATATCCGTCAACCGCTCCAACGTGCGCATCGAGGGCATACGCCACGACATCACCGGCGAAGGCGAACACGGCGCCCCCTACGGCGGCTTCGTCGCCGTATCTTACAGCGCCAATGTGACGGTGACTGGCTGCACTTTCACCGCCCACAAGACGTACCGCACCATCGGCGCCGCCGGCAAGCCCGTGAGCATGGGCTCGTATGATATCTGCGCCAACAACTCGGTCAACGTCTCATACGTCGACTGCCGCCAGACAACCGACATAAACGACAGGCGCTACTGGGGCCTCTTCGGCTCCAACTACTGCAAGAACCTCCTCTACGACAAGTGCGTCTTCTCGCGCTTCGACGCCCACATGGGCGTGGCGAACGCCACGGTGCGCAATTCCACGCTCGGTCACATGGGCATCAACGCGATTGGCTTCGGGACCTTCCTCGTGGAGAACACCACCGTTTACTGCAACAGCTTCTTCAATCTGCGCAGCGACTACGGCAGCACATGGAACGGAGACTTCATCGTGCGCAACTGCACGTTCGTTCCTGGCAACGGACAACCCGTCGTGGGCACGCTCGTCAACGGCTCGAGCACGGACTGGCACGACTTCGGCTATCCATGCCACATGCCGCGCCGGATCGTCTTCGACGGACTGAAGATCGACGACTCGCACCATCCCGAGAAATACAACGGCCCCCGCATCTTCGCCCAGTTCAGCAAGAAGAACACCTCTCCCGACTACGTCGAGCAGTTCCCCTACCACGTCACGGAGGAGGTCGTCCTGCGCAATGTAAAGACCGCAAGCGGCAAAGAACTTACCCTTAGCCCCAACAAGCACATGTTCCGCAACGTTAAAGTTGTGCGGAAATAATAGTCTTGTTTCTGGTTTCGAGTTTCTAGTTTCTGGTTTCTAAGAACCCACCCGGCGAGAGATGCGAGACATGAGACGCGAGACATGAGCCTTGTCACCCGATCCGGCAATGGGTGGGCCAGGCGTCTGCGCGGGCGAGATCCACGCGCGAGAGGAATTCGCGGAAGGGTCCGTTCTTAGCGGTGGGCGCGAAGTCGATTTTCCGCAGCGCCACGCCCTCCTGCACGAGTTCGCGCCGCACATGGTTGAGGGCGAACCACTCGATCGTACGGCCCATCGCGCGGCAGCTCATCACGAAGTCCGTTATGCGCCCTTCGCTCGGATCCGCAATCACATAGCACACAAGCCCCATCTCGCCAAAGGCGTCGCTCACGCGGAAAGTCCACACGCGCCGCGAAGGATCGTTCACAAGAGCGCGCATCTCGTCCTCGCCGCGTCGGATCGTCGTGGCGTTGAACTGGTTCGTCTTGCCCGCCATCTGCGCGAGGCGCGGCACGTCCGCCTCGGTGGCGCGCGCGGCGCGGCAGGTGAGCTTCAGCGACTCGAGATAGTCGTCGAGCGTGGCCGACGCGGCGGCGAGATCGCGCCGTTCTCCCTCGTCGCGGTACATTGCGGCGCGGGCGCGGTCCTCCTCCGTTGCGCCTACGGACGCGAAATACGCGGCGTCGAGTCGGCGCAGGAACTGCGCGGGATCCGCAAGATCGTCAGGAAACGGCGGCACCGCCACTCCCGGAAGATGGGCCTTCATCTGTGCGCGCTCGAAGGGATTGTCGTCTACGAACACCACAGAATCTACGCCGAGGTTGAGCGAACGACAGGCCGCGAGGAGATTGCCGGCCTTTGGACGCCAATCCACACGAACGTCGGAGAAGTCTTCGAGCGAAAGCGGCATGTCTTCGCGCGCGAACGCCTGTGTGATCGGCGCGTCCGGCGCGGGCGGATCGTTCTTCGAGAGCAGCACCAGCAGCACGCCGCGCTCCCGCAGCGCAAGCGCGCCGCGTTGGAAATCCGCATACGGTTCTACGGCCTCCGCGCCGTCTTCCGAGATGATGCCGTTCCAAAGCGTGCCGTCCGCATCAAGCGCGAGCACCTTCTTCGGCGCGCCGTCGAGGATGAAGAAAAACTCGTCTTCGATCGCCTTGATGGCGCGAAGCGAAAATGGCATGGCGGCGAGCTGGCGCATGCGCTCGTCCCAGAATCCGGGCGTCTCGCGCGCAAGGGCTGCGACATCTGGAGCGACAACGCGCGCGCCGGGCAGACGCGCGGCGAGCAGGGACGCTCCCTCTTTCGCGTCTTCTCCCTCCATCACGAACATCACCGCCTCAGGCGCGAACTCATGCAGGCCGCTATTTGCGTCCAGCGCCTCCTGCCGCCACGCATCGAAGCCGGGCGCAAGGTACACCTCGTGGCCCGCACGGCGGAAGTCCTGCGCGAAGAAGTCGAGAGTCACATTGCCTAGTACAGCTATCTTCATGGACAGATCAGGAATTGTCTTTGGGATTGATGTACGGCGCGAAATCCGCAAGCTTGCGCAGCTGCGGCACGACGGCGAGCGGAATGGAAGTTCCGTAGCGCGCTTCGGTCTCCATCACGAGGCGAAGGTGCATCACGCTGTCCCATTCGGCCAGCGATCCGTATTCCGTCTGGGGCGTAAGCGTGCCCTTCTGCACGCCAAGCACACCGGCGGCGAACTCGAGAAAATCATCCATTTCGGATTCCTCCATGTATTCCTGATCGCAGATCTATGGATCTTCCGGCGGCGGCGTCTATGGCGACTGGGCGGACGCGCGAGTAGATGCGTGAAAGCGCCTCCTGGCAGCGCACCGCGCCACGCCAGTATGGAACAGCGCCAAGCCGCCTCACAAGAGGCGCCGCGTCGCCCGCGCCCGCTGCCGCGGCCGCGTCGAACGAGACGAGCGCCGCGCCTGGATCGGCTGATGCGCCCGTCCCTTCCGGCACAAGATCCTCCATGTCGATTCCGCGGAGCGCGAGCAGCGCCGCAGGATGGCGCGCGATCTCCTCGCCCAGAAGAAGCAGCACAGCAACAAGATGCTTACATGGACGCGCCCAGTCGGGGCATGTACAGTGCATCTTGACGTCATACACAGGCTTCCCCTCGGCGTTCGTTCCAACCGGCGCCGCCTTCGGGAAAAGCGGCACTCCGTCCGCGCGCAGCAGGTCCTCGACCTCCGTCGGCAGATCGTCCGCCAATAGCCGCGCCACCAGCATCGGCTCGGCACGCAGCGCCGCCTCGGCACCACTCCCCTCGGGAACGGCGGTGAAGTCGAGCGAGACCTTGTATGGATCGGGACGCGATCCCGTCACGCACGCATCAACGTGCGGCCCTTCGGAGACAAGCTCAGTCACCTGCCCCGCAATCGCGTACTGCCTTCCCCTTCCCATGCGCGCGCCAAGGCGCATTGCCTCAAGCGAGGCCACCCACCTGCGCGCCCACCATGCTGAATGCGTGAGAGTGCGCAGACCCTGCGCGCGGATGCCGTGCGCCGTGCGCGCAACGCGCAGCGGATAGCGCTTGCGGCTTCCCATGGCGCAGCTCCGTGGGTCGCGCCGTCAGAGCGACAGCACATACTCGGCGAGATCCTTGATCTCCTCCTTGGAGAGCTTGGATGTCTCGCCGTGCTTGTCGCCGGGATTGGCGATGGTCAGCACCTCCTCCATCGTGAGGGCGCGTCCGTCGTAAAGATACGGAGCAGTGCGCCAGCATTCGACGAGGGTGGGCGTGTCGAACTTGCGTCCCGCTTCGGTGCCGAGTCCAAGGCCAAGGTCGTAGAGCTTGAGGTCGGTCCAGAGCGCTTCGCCTGCGGGGCTCTTCGGCGAAGGCGTGTGGCAGTCGGCGCACTTGGCCTTCTTGAAGAGAACGGCGCCGCGCTTCGCGCGTTCGGAGAGCTCGCCGTTGACGAGATAGGGGCTGGGCACGGGCTTCATCGAGACGCAGTAGGCGTCGAAGCAGTGTACGTCCTCTTCAGGACGCGAGACGAACTGGATGTGCACGAGCCCCGCGCGGTTGCAGGTGTGCATGTCCTTGCGGATGCCGGTGACCATCGTGGGAGGAGTGCAGTGCGAGAATATCTCGCTCTTGGTCTGCTTGGGGTTGCCCATGCCGTCGTTGAGGAGGTCCCAGTTGAGGCCGTCCACGCGGCCGTCGGGGTGGCAGCTCGCGCAGCTCTGCCACTGCTGGAAGCACATGGAGCCGTCGTTGTAGATCATCTCGCCGCGGCGAACGCGGTCCTTGGAGAGATCTGTCTTGGGGGCCACCTGGAAGACGCGCGCGACGGCAAGCGCGTCGTCGAGGGCGAAGGTGGAGACGGCGTCGGTGAAGTAGAG
>CAMIVJ010000098.1 GCA_946401765.1 uncultured bacterium
CGCGGCGTGCGAGCTTTTCGGCCCGCCAGGCGGCATGCGTCATGTTGGTCGGAATAGGGCCGTCCTGCGCAATCCAGGCGGACTCCATTTCATCCGTCGGGCCCTCTGCCCCTATGCAAAGGAGCGTCACCGCGCACATTAGGAATGCAACGACAATTCGTTTCACACCAAATCCCCCAGACTGGACATGCAATTTCTCTCTCACCGCATCCCTCCTCAATCGTCTGCAGGCGCTACGATCAGCTTGTAGAAGCCGCGCTTTCCACACCTAGGCGCCGTAATAGTCTTCACGCCAGTCTCGGCGGCCTGCACCGCGCCGGTCGTCCCCGCCGCCCCGCCGACATTTCCTCTGGAGAGTTCCGTGCCGTATTTCACGGAATACCAAAGCCCGGCAATCACCTTCACGTCAAAGACGGCTCCGTCACCCTCAAGCCTGAACGACGCGCCACCGTCCATGGCCAGCTCTGGCTTCACCTTCACACCGTCCACAACGCCTTCGGGATCAAGTGCAAGCGCAACCGACACGCCCTTCTCCGGCGTCACGAACGCGCCCGTGATGTCCGTCCCGCCAAAACGGAATCGAATCTCTTCTGCGCTCGACGGAATCGTCACGGCAGAATCGAAGTTCGTAACGACCACGCGCGAACCTTCCATGTATCCCGTCATTTTTCCTGTCAGCGCGCCTTCAATCTCGCCGCCAGATCCCATGAACACCGAGCCACCGGGATTTACAGTCACGCTGCCCATCACCTTGCCGTTGACCACAAGCGCGCCGTTCACATACACGCCGTCGCTGACCTTCCACGTCATTCCCTCGGGCACCGTCGCCGTCACGCCGCTAGCGATCTCAAGCCGTCTGAACATCTTGAGCGACGGCTCATACACGTAGCCTTCGGCAGTCCTGTCCGCAATCGTGCGCACTGCGAGAACCTTCCCAAACTCATCCCGGAATGCAAGGGCGCCCCCCTCTTCGAGCGTCACTGCGGAGGTGGTGTAGCCCGTGACCTGCTGGCCTTCCGTGAGCGTCATCACAAGCGTTGCGCCGTTCGCCACCTTCACATTGCATTCCTTACCAGCAGCAGCTACGAACTCGCCCGCTCGCAAGTCGATAGTGATGCCGTTCTGCTTCAGATCCACAGGCAGCGAAACCTCGGTCGAGCCGTCGATGATGATGGTGCCTGCAAAGACTCCGAGGTCCGTGAACACCACCGATCCAGGCGCATCCGCAGTTGATGTGGGGTACACTTCGCCGTGCCCTGAAACCGCCCCTGCCGCGAAGGTGAGCGCGTGCCCCTTCACGTCGAGCGTGGTATGCTTGCCGCCCCATGACGAGAAGCATACGCCTTCCTTCGCCGTGGCGTTCGCATTGATCCGCAGCGTGCCGCCGTAGAGGTCTGCGCAAAGGCGCTTCTCCTCGGGGAAAGACTCCACCTCGATCACGCCGCCGTCCTCAAGCACAAGATGCGCATTGACCCCTAGCGCAGCGATCTTCGGCGTGATGAGCGTTCCCTTCACGTCGATCTTCGCCGACGAGCCGTCGAGGAACACGCCGCCTCCAATCCTCCAGGTTTTTCCCGCCGGAACGGTCGCCGTATATCCGTTGTTGACGTCGAGAATCCCGTTCGTCTGGTTCGTGGTGATCGTCGTGCCTATGGCGACCGTCTTGAACGCAAGATCGAAGGCGCCGGCGAATTCGGAGATGTCGTTTATTATCACCTTCTCCCTGCCTACGCCGTTGCTCGTCTTGAATGTTCCGTCGCCCATGATCTTCGCGAAAGTCGCGGTGGACGAGCTTGAACCGTTGTTCCAGTCAAGAGCCGGCATCGCGCCGTCGTCCACAAGCTCCACCGGCACGACGAATCTGGTGTTGAGGGCAAAATAGCCGCTTGTGCCCTTGAGGCGCACAACTGAACTTGCGTTGCCGCATCTGTTGGGATTGAACCAGTTGTCGGGGTTGCGGTCGCCCACGCCGGGCAGCACGCCCGTGCACACCACAGTGCCTTGCCACACAGAGGGGTCGTCAAGCGCGCTTACGTACACGCCGCCTGATGGTTTCTTGATGAAGCCGGACCTGTAGTAGTCGATGTCGCAGGCGAGGATGGTGCCGTTGTCGATGATGATGTCGGCAGACGGCTGCACGGCCCTGACCTTGAAAAGCGGCGTCGCGAGCTCCACGGTCACGTCGTTCATAAGCGTATCCGCCGTGAACACGCCGGACCCATGGCCCATGAACTGCGCGAAGTAGAGTCCGCGCGTGCCGGTGGCCTTGACGATTCCTGCATCGACGCTGACGTTGGCGTCAAGATTCATGTCCACCGTCACCACGTCGGAACCGGCGCCGAGCGACCGGAACATCACGTTGTCGCCGTTCACAGGCATTCCGCCGCTCCACTTGTCGGTGTACATGTCCCAGCCGTCGCTGGACCACATCTTCGCCGACGCGGCGTATGCGTACACTCCCCCCGTCGCCGTCGCGGCGATCTCTGTGCCGTCCGGCTTCACGAACACAATCGCTCCGCCGTAGTTCTTCGTGGAATCATCGGCAGTGTATCCAAACGCCTCCTGTTCCTCGTCGAGCGCGATGCGAAGCTTTCCGGAATAGACCCACACGTTCTTCTCGCCGCCGGCGGGAATCGTGAGCGTTCCGCCGTCCACGTACACGTGTCCGCTGAAATCGGCGCAGCTCCCTAGAAATGACGCGCCTGACGTCGCGCGCATCTCGCCGCCTCCCTTGACTATTGCATCAACGGAAGCACCGGAAAGAATGACCTTCTTCCCGTCCGCGATGCGGAGCGTGGCGGCGGACCCAATCGCGGAGCGCAGCGTGGTGTCGCCGTTGAGCTGAAGGATGCCGGCGAAACCGGTCATGTCCTGCGGAAGCGAGACGACAGCCGACTCTTCTACGACCAGCCAGCCCGTGAAGCCGTCCAGCCCCTCGAAATGGAAGGCCCCGTTCGCAAGCGTTAGAGCCCCCGACCCGTTCACGACGCCGCGAGGGAAGAAGACCTCTCCGCCTTTTGCGTCAAGCGTTGTCGTGTTTGCGAAGTCAAGCGGCATCTCGACCGATCCGAGGGCGTTCGCCATCGGCACGCGCAGCGTTCCCTCGTGGACTTCCAGTCTTGACTTGAGCCGCAGCT
Organism: uncultured bacterium; assembly: GCA_946401765.1. GTDB lineage: Bacteria > Verrucomicrobiota > Kiritimatiellia > RFP12 > UBA1067 > RUG572. Next base: position 3,138 of record CAMIVJ010000098.1, read on the forward strand.
CCACGTCTTTGCATACCGCCGTTCCGTCTGCGTTCGTCGCCTTGAGCGTGAGGATTAGGCATGTGCCATCCCATTCCTGATCGGCGCGCGAAGTGTCAACCACCACCTTCCATCGCGTGGCTGACTGCCTTGCGGCCGTCACATCTCCATCGCCCACGACGGAGAGATGGCTTGGACGCGCCGAAAGGTCAACCACGCTTTCGGACACATCGACGTATATCTCGTTTTCCCCGCCAAGCCATGCCTCCGCGTAGAAGCCCTCCTCCATCATGTCGAAGACCGCAACCGGCAGCGCGACTTCACGTATCTGCGGCGCGGGAGCTGGCGTGCCGATGCGAGTGCCCACGCGCTGCGGCACGGACGCAGATCCGTCGGCCATCATGGGCGCGACCGCGAAGCAGTAGCTGGCGCCGTTCTCCAGCCCCTCGATTGAAAGCGAGCGCGCGGCGTGGCCGTTCACAATGCGCTCTTCGCCTGTGGACGAAAACCGCCTGCAGTTCGAGATCGTGAAATTGTCGATCATGAGGCATGCGCCGGGATAGTACGTGGGGCCGTTGTAGTCGAGCATAACACGGAACTCCATGCGCCTGCCCGCGTATGCGGAAAGATTCGCACTCTGCTTTTCCGTTGTGCCGTAGTCGTAGAAGGCGCTTCTTCCCGCGGCAAGCACGTCCCGATGGAGGTCGATCCACTCGCCGCCGTCGAAGCGCACCTGAAGCGCGTATGTCATGTACGACATGTAGAACGATCCGAAATCGTACGAGAGCTCGGCGTTCTCGCCGAGAACAACGCTCTCAGGGAAGGTGTAGGTGGAGGAGCAGCCTGGATATCCGTAGAGCGCGCCGTTCTTCACCTCCATCCCGGCGGCGTTGGAGATGCGTCCAGAAGCCGCGTCGAACGTCTCGCGGAACTCGCCCACGGCGGAATCGGCCTTCTGCACCGCCACCTTGTAGCCGGCGATGTTGTTCGTGTGGCAGCTGGGCACATGCCATCTCAACGTCACGGAACCGTCGCTCACTGCGGGCAGCGGCTCTAGCTGCACCGTCTTCATCGGACGAAACCCCGTCTCGATGCGATGCACAACGGAGTTCTCGGCGCGGAGATTGTACCAGTTGTCGGACATTCCCGCCCAGCCGTAGTTGAGGTACACATACTCAACGTCGTTCCCCGCGGCGAAGCCGTGCGCCACCACCGCATGGCCGGAGATGGAAACCTGCACTGGCGAGCGGAAGACCATGTCTTCCCTGAGAGCATTGACCATGGCGCTGTAGGTGTCGGCGTTGGAGCGTATCCATTGCCGTCCCGTCTCGTAGTACGGCGTCTTGTCGTAGAGGGATATGTAGGCGCCTGCGCCGCCGTTCATGAAGTGCATGTTCACGAGCGACTGGCACCAGAGCACAAGTCGGCCGGCCGCATGGCGCTTCGCGCGGCTCTGCATGTCGGCGGCGGAGTAGGAGTCGAACACGTTGTCCCAGTCGAACGGCTCGTTGCCGTCCAGCCGCACCCTGAACGCGCTGTGTTCGATGAGCGGATGGGCGACAAGCCTTGTGAACTCGGGCCGCCACGGCCACTTCCAGTGAGCGAGCTCCTGCCCGGTGGCGGTGGCCTTGCAGCCGCACGGCCATTCGAGAGGAGTGTAGTCGCTGTACGGGTGCTTCTGGTGCCAGTGCGCGGTCATGAACGGCTCCACCATGAACGTCGCGCCGGAGGGCATGGAATCCTGAAGACGCGGACGGTTCGCGGAAAGCGCGGACCACTTTGGATTTTCCGCAGCCGCCGCATCGGCCTCAAGCGCGGCGCATGCCTCGCTAGCGCCTCGTAACATCTCGAAGAACGGCGAACCCTCCTCCGGCTCTGTCCAGTCTTCGGCCGAGAAAGTGACCACAGGCTCCGCTTTGTCGCTTCCCTGCACCACCACGTATCCAGACGGCGCAAGACGCACGATCCAGAGGCTGCCGCGCTTCTCGGCAGGCATGGCCGTGCGCCCGGTAAGCAGCAAGGCGCCCACGCCGTCGCCCGAAACAAAGCGCTCCGCGGCGACGGTCGCCATGGACTGGTCCACCGCGCCGCCGAATGCCAACGACGCGGACAATGCCGCCACTCCAACGGCAGCTAGGATTTTTCGATTCATGTCTGCCCCCCTTGTACGTCAATTTCCGCAGAGAACGCCCTGCACCTACTTCTCGCTCTTGCTCGGCACGATGATGTATCCACGCTTCCAGTAAGGCGCCCAGTTGTTCGTCCAGGTTGTGTCGTGGAACGGCTTCGCGAAAAGCTCGGAAGCGGGGGCGATGTCGTCTGCCGTGCCGCGCACGCCGTCCGGCCCCATAGAAAGCACCACCGCGGTGCCGTTGGTGAATTCGTAGATGTATGCGTTCTTCCATGGGTCGGGCACGATCTTCTTGATGTACGGTCCTACCCATCCGTCGCGATTGACATCTTTGCTCGCGAGAGCCTCGAGTCCCTCCTCTGTGGTCGGATACTCGCCGCAGTGGAATTTGAACCTGCCGAGAGCCTCGGCAAAGGCGTCCACGCTGCGCATGGCCTGGTTCACCTTTGCGTTCCTCACGCGCGCACCGGTGTTTCCGCTCTCCGTCGCCTTGATCACTGATAGCCCGAGAATGGCAAGAACGGCCATCAGGCCGAGGTAGAACACGGGGCCCTTCTTCATGGAAGGCGCCTGCATGCCGAGCTCGCGCCGCTTCAAGTCGATGTCGGCGCGGATGGCCTTGATCTTGCGCACGCGCTCTCTCTTCGAGGGGATACGCTGCGGCGCGTGGTCGGGATTATGCGGCGGCGCTTCCATGGCGAGATTTCTTTCAGGCGAGCACCTTGGAGAGGCGGTCAACGGCCTCCTCTACGTTCGCGCGGCTGTTGAAGGCCGAAATGCGGATGTAGCCCTGCCCGGCACGCCCGAAGCCTGCGCCCGGAGTGGTGACGACGTTGGCGTTCTTGAGGAGCCTGTCGAAGAACTCCCACGAGTCGCCCTTCACGTTCACCCAGAGGTAGGGCGAGTTGACGCCGCCCGTAACGTCGTAGCCGAGCTTCACAAGGGCGTCCTTCACGATCTTCGCGTTTTCGAGATAGAAGTCGATGGTGGCCTTCGTCTGCGCCTTGCCCTCTGGAGAATAGACAGCCTCGGCGCCGCGCTGCGAGATGTAGCTTGCGCCGTTGAACTTCGTTGTCTGACGGCGCGTCCAGAGCGGACGCAGCTCCACTGGCTCTCCTGCGGCCGTGTAGCCCACAAGCCCCTTCGGCACAACGGTGTAACCGCAGCGCACTCCTGTGAAGCCCGCGGTCTTCGAATAGCTGCGAAACTCTATCGCGCACTCCCTCGCGCCCTTGCAGGCGTAGATCGAACGCGGAATGCCAGGCGTGCGGATGAACGCCTCGTACGCCGCGTCGAAGAGGATCACGGCCTTGTTCGTACGCGCCCAGTCCACCCACGCCTGCAGCTGCTCGAGCGTGGCGACGGCGCCGGTGGGATTGTTGGGATAGCAGAGGTACACCACGTCCACAGGCTCCGCGAGGTCGGCGGGCGAAGGCACATATCCGTTGGCGGCCGTGCAGTCGAGATACACGAGGTTGGCGTAGCGCCCGCCATCGTTGGCGCCCGTGCGGCCGGCCATGACGTTGGTATCCACGTACACGGGATACACGGGGTCGCCCACCGCGATCTTGATGTCCGCGCCGAAAAGCTCCTGGATGTTGCCGCAGTCGCATTTCGCACCGTCGGATACGAACACCTCGTCCGCCGCCACGTCGAGGCCTTGGTCCTGGAAGTCGTTCTTCGCCACGGCCTCGCGCAGGAATGCGTAGCCCTGCTCCGGACCATATCCGCAGAAGCGTTCACGCCCGGCTTCGTCGTCCACCGCGCGGTGCATCGCCTCCACCACCGCCGGCGCAAGCGGCTCAGTGACGTCGCCGATGCCGAGGCGGATGATCTTCGCCTCGGGATGCGCCTCCTGGTGCGCCTTCACGCGGTGCGCGATTTCGGTGAAAAGGTAGCTTGCCTGTATCTTCAGGTAGTTTTCGTTGACGCGGATCATCTGATGCTCTTTCTTGTGTTGTTTTGTAACGCGGATATTATCCCATATCCGCCACGCGCGCGCAAGCGCGAAATCCATCTTGCCGCCGTGGCGCACCTTTATGCGCACGAACGAAGACAGACTTTGCTACGCTTGATTCACTCCTCGATGGCGATCTCGGCAAGAGAGGCAAATTCGCGCCCGTTGTGTTCGGCAAGGCCGGTGAAGCGCCAGAAACGAACGGGGACAGTCCCAGAAAACGCAAACGCCTGCGCGGCGCGCGTTGCCTTCAGCTCGCCCGCGAGTACTTCGCGCCACGCCTTACCGTCCTCCGAGACCTCGAAACGGAAACCCTTCACGTTCCCGTTCACCCCGTTCTGCCGCTGCCAGATCGTCACGCCCTTCGCCTTCGCGACGCGTCCAAGGTCAACCGTCACCGCATGCGGGTACTTCGTGAGCGTCACGCCGTACTGCGAGTGCCAGATGGTCGAGAGGTCGCCGTCAACGAGATGGTCTGCATCGCCTTCGCCCGGCTCCGCCGAAGTGCACGCGACAATCGTCGGCACGATGTCCTCGCCCGTCCGCACGTCCGGCGGCAGCTCTGCGGGAGGGAGCATCGGGAACTTCTTGCTCCCCCTGTTCGGAATCCCGATCATGAAATCAAGCTTGAACGTCTTGTTGTTGCGAATGATGTCCCGCCCGAGCGGACCAGGACCACAAGACGCACCGCCAAGCCCGCGTACCGCCGCGTAGATGCCGAGTTCCGTCTTCGTGGCCTCGGGCAGCTCCTGCGGATGCATCGTTTTCACAAGTTCCGTCGGGGAATACGGGATCGCCGCGAACGAAAAAGGCTCATTGAGCGACGTCACGGCAAATCCATGGTAATTCGTGTTCGACGATCCTACCGCGACCACATACGTGTCCTCTCTATTGCCCATGTCTTGCGGCTTCGCGTATCCCTCGACCATTTCGGCAACCGAGCGTCTCCAGAAGCTCTGCATCGCGCCGCTTTTCCTGTCCGGATAGTTCTCGAACGGGCCGGCACCAGCCCATGCCACCTTGTCAAGGCGCTTGTCGAGCGTGAAACGGTAGCCGATTCGCGCCAGTTCCATCACGCGGCCGCGCGAACGGATCTCCGACTGGCAGGCGACCTTGCCGTCGGCGAACACCGTCCATTTCTGCGCGACGACGAAATGCGGGTCGTGCTTTGCGACAGGACCTAGCGGAACGATCTCGCACGGCTTTCCGTTGTTGCCGCCAAAGCCGACGATACGCTCCTTCTGCTTTCCACGGACGTCCGCGACGACTGTGAAGGATTTCGAGCCGTCGGGATTAGTCGCCACCTCGGAAATCGACGTGGCCTTCTGGACGAGTTCGCGCAATCCCGCCTGCGCCCACCTGCCGCCAAGCCCGACCTCGTTTGAACTCGGCGCGCGGAACGCATCTACTGTCATTGGCGCAAGAAGATACTCATTGCCGTCTTTTACGTAGGAGACAAGCGCACCTGTCTCGCGGCAGAAGCGGACCGTTATGTTTGTGGCGCTGAAGACGAGCGACTTTTCGTCCGAAGCGTCTTTGACCTCGCCCTTGACCGAAAGCAGTTCGCGCTGAGAGAGAAGTTTGGCGTTTATGAATTCGGCACCTGCGACGAAGTGGCCCTTTTTGAGGATCCCTTCGTCTCGTGTCAGTGCAATGCCTACTGCACGACCGATTCTCTCTTCGCCATTGGGTCCGAGGCTTGGCGGCAGGTCGAACGTCTGTGAGCCTCGCGGCGGTATCGAGAGCTCTGCTTGAAAACCTTCCGTTACTAACTTGTACCCTTCGCCGCTCCTAAAGTAATTGAGGTTCTTTACAGTCACCTTTCTGCCATCGTCCGAAAACTTGATGTCGAACGGCTGGAAC
>CAMIVJ010000099.1 GCA_946401765.1 uncultured bacterium
TCAGACTACACCGTTAAAAAATGGGTGCCTTTAATCGTTTGCAAAACGCGGCGGGGATTTGGTATAATAAAAAGGTTTGTTTTTTCAACAACGAGCAAAGGAGAAGAAAATGTTTTCAGGTCCCTGGCAGATAGTGCTGCTTCTAGTGGTGATAGTGCTGCTGTTCGGCGGCAAGAAGCTTCCGGAGATCGCCCGCGCGCTCGGCAAGGCCAAGGGCGAGTTCAAGAAGGGCACCGAGGAGGGCGAGCAGCTCCTCAACGAGGGCAAGGACAAAGAGCCCGCCAAGGTCGAGCAGAAGACCGGCGAGGAGGCAAAGTAGTCCGCGCCGCGAGGTCGCGCATTGAACGACGTTCTGCGAGAGCGGCTTAAGTCCGTTCCCAATCGCCCCGGCTGTTACCTGATGAGGGACCGCCGGGGCGTGATCATCTACGTGGGAAAGGCGAAGAACCTTCGCCGCCGCGTGCTTTCGTACTTCCGCCCCGGCGCCAATCACGCGCCCAAGGTGCGTTCGATGGTGAACACGGTGGCCGACCTCGAGTTCATGACCGTCAAGAACGAGGCCGAGGCGCTGCTCACCGAGGCGAGCCTCATCAAGAAGTACAAGCCGCATTTCAACATCCTGATGCGCGACGACAAGCGCTACCTCGCCCTGCGCGCGAATCCCGACGATCCATTCCCAGCATTCCGCACATGCCGGATAGTGCGCGACGACGGCGCGCTCTACTTCGGTCCGTTCCCGTCCTCCCCCGTGGTGCGTGCGGCCAAGGACTTCGTGGAAAAGCGCTGGGGGCTGCGGGGCTGCACGGCGCTCGCGCCGGACGGCGAGACGCACCGCCACTGCCATGCGGACGTAGTGCGCTACTGCACGGCTCCGTGCGAGGGGCGCATCTCGATGGCCGACTACCGCGCGCGCTTCGACGAGGCGTGCGCGTTCCTGCGCGGGGAGCGTCCGCAGGTGATCACCGAGCTCGTCGAGGAGATGAAGGTCGCCGCCGCGAAGCAGGACTTCACAAAGGCCGCGCGCCTGCGCGACACGGTGGGCGCGCTCAAGGAGATGACGAAGAGCCACTTCGTGCGGAGGCGCCCGGAGGAGACGCGAGCCGATGCGCGCCGCGGGCTTGAGGAGCTTGCCGCCGCGCTCAAGATGTCAACTCCGCCGCGCGTCATCGAATGCGCCGACATCTCGAACCTCTTCGGCACGCATTCCGTGGCGTCGCTCGTGGTGGCGGTGGAGGGCCTGCCCGACCGCCGCTTCTACCGCCACTTCAAGATCGAGACGGTCGAGGGCGCGGACGATCCGCGTTCGATGGCCGAGGTGGTGCGCCGTCGCTACGGACCCGATTCCACGCTCGTCGCGAAAAGCCCGCGCGCCGACCTCTTCATCTGCGACGGCGGCATAACGCAGCTGCGCGCCGCGCGCGCGGCGTTCGCCGAGATAGGCGTTACGGACATTCCCGTGGTGGGCCTTGCCGAGCGCATGGAGATCATAGTGACCGATGACGAGCGCGGCGAGATCGTGCTGCCGCGCGACTCGCAGGGACTATTCGTTGCGACGCGCCTTCGCGACGAGGCGCACCGCTTCGCGATTACGTACCACCGCAGCCTGCGCGAGCGCACCATACGCGAATCGGCGCTCGACGAGGTGCCGGGCATAGGCCCCGCGAAGAAGATGGCCCTTCTGAAGAAGTTCCATTCGGTCTATGGCATAGCAAAGGCGAGCGAGGAGGAAATCGCCGCCGTGGCTGGGGTGGGGCCGGCCATTGCGGCCGCCGTGCTGCGCGCGGTGCGCCGTACGGCAGGCGAGCAACGCCGCTGACTTTGTTGATTTTTCGTTCAATTTCGCCTTTTTTCAAATTTTTAATTTTCCCCCTTGCAAAAGGGTCCGATTTTTGAGATAATATCTTTTTGTTCGACCACCAAAGTAGAGTAAAAAACCATGAAAGTACGTAGTTCCGTTCGTCGCATCTGCGAGAACTGTCGCATCATCCGCCGCAAAGGCGTGGTGCGCGTGATCTGCACAAACCCGCGCCACAAGCAGCGCCAGGGCTAAAAGGAAGAGGAAAGAAAAACCATGCCAAGATTGATGGGTGTGGATATTCCGGGCAAGAAGCATACCCGCTATGCTCTCCGGTACATCCACGGAATCGGGCCGAAGCGCGCTGATGACGTGCTGGCGGCGTGCAACATCGAGCCGAGCAAGAAGGCCGATGATCTCTCGCAGGACGAGATCCATGCGATAACGACGTACATTCAGGACCACTACCGGGTCGAAGGCGATCTGCGCCGTGAGGTTTCGCAGAACATCCGCCGTCTGATTTCCATTGGTTCGTACCGCGGCCTCCGCCACAAGCGCGGCCTGCCGGTGCGTGGTCAGCGCACGAAGACGAACGCGAAGACGCGCAAGGGCAACCGCAAGGCGTCTGCGGCCGCGATTCGCTCTAGCGCTCCCTCGAAGAAGTGATTTAGAGAGGTAAGAAATGAGCGAAGAAAACATCAAGCAGGAAGCTGCGCCAGCTCAGGCCGCGGCTGAGACCGAAGCGGCGGCGACCGCTGCGGAGGGCGAGGCTGCCGCGAAGAAGGGCCGCCCGCGCAAGACGATTCCGCCGGGCATTGCCTTCATCCGTTCCACGTTCAACAACACGCAGGTTTCGATTGCCGACGCCCGCGGCGGTGTGATTGCGTGGAGCTCGGCGGGCAAGGCCGGCTTCAAGGGCAGCCGCAAGTGCACGGCGTTCGCCGCGACGATGGTCGCGCAGGACGCGGCGCGCACGGCGTACGCCAAGGGAATGTCCGAGTGCGAAGTGCGCATGCAGGGCGCTGGCGCGGGCCGCGAGTCGGCCGTGCGCGCCATCCAGGCCGCAGGCATTCGCGTAACCATGATCACGGACTGCACGCCCGTTCCTCATAACGGGTGCCGTCCTCGCAAGCGCAGGAGGGTTTAACCATGGGTCGCTATACAGGTCCCCGTTCAAAGATTTCCCGTCGTTTCGGCGAGCCGATTTACGGTCCCGACAAGGTGCTTTCGCGCCGTCCGAACCGTCCTGGCCAGCACGGCGGCAAGCGTGCGCGCAAGCTTTCCGAGTACGGCGAGCAGCTGCGCGAGAAGCAGAAGGCCCGTTTCATGTACGGCATGCGCGAGAAGCAGTTCCGTCTGTTCTTCGAGCGCGCGAAGTCCATGCAGGGCGTTACGGGCGAGAATCTGCTCCGTCTCTGCGAGACTCGGCTTGACAACGTCGTGTACCGTCTTGGCCTTGCGCCCACGCGCGCTGCGGCCCGCCAGCTCGTGACTCACCGCCACGTGACGGTGAACGGCAAGGTATGCGGCATTCCGTCCTACATCGTGCGCGTCGGCGAGATGATCAGCCTCAAGGAGAAGTCTCGTCAGCTCACGGCGGTTGGGCAGTCGCTCGAGCACCACAAGATCACAGTTGCGTGGCTCTCGTTCGACCGCACGACGATGACGGGTTCGCTTTCGAGCCTCCCCACGCGTGAAGAGATTCCCGAGCAGATCGACGTGCAGTCGATCGTCGAACTCTACTCGCGTTAATGTCCGCGGGGCTTCCCCGCTAACCGTCTCCATCTATCTCAAGGGAGGTATAAATGCCGATCCGTTTGAGTCGTTTTGAAATGCCTAAGAGCGTCCAGAAGGACGTGGACACCGCGACCGGAACGTATGCCCGTTTCATCGCCGAGCCGTTTGAAATCGGCTATGCGCGCACGATCGGGAACTCGCTCAGGCGCGTGCTCCTCTCGTCCATCGAAGGATGCGCGATCAGCTCGGTGAAGATCGAGGGCGTAAGCCATGAGTTCTCGACCATCCCCGGCGTCGCGGAGGACGTAACAGACATCATCCTCAACCTGAAGCGCGTGCTGCTGAAGACGTTCACGCGCGAAACCACAACGCTGCACCTTAAGAAGGAGGGTCCCTGCACGGTCACCGCCGGCGACTTCGCAGAGGAGAACTCCGTGGAGGTGCTCAATCCCGGTCTTGAGATCGCGAACCTCGAAGAGGGCGCGGTTCTTGACATGCAGTGCGAGATCCGCACGGGCCGCGGCTTCTGCCTGGCCGACGGGAACAAGACGCCGGACCAGGAGATCGGCCGCATCGCGATCGACTCGATCTTCTCGCCCGTGACGCGCGTGAACTTCCTCGTGGAGAACACCCGCGTTGGCCAGCGCACGGACTACGAGAAGCTCATTCTCGACGTCTGGACCGACGGCCGCGTCACCCCGGACGAGGCGCTGAAGATCGCAGCCGCCGTGCTGCGCCGCCATCTCGACGTGTTCGTCGACTACTCCAGCGTGGAGTCGCTCGACATCGACGAGACCGAAAAGAAGAGCTCCGACGAACGCGAGCACCTGCGCAAGCTGGTGAACATGTCCGTCAACGAGATCGAGCTTTCGGTGCGCGCCGCGAACTGCCTCAACAACGCCAACATCACGTCGGTGGGCGAGCTCGCCCAGAAGACCGAGGCGGACATGCTCAAGTACCGCAACTTCGGCAAGAAGTCCTTGACGGAAATCAAGGAGAAGCTGAAGGACCTCGGCCTGTGCCTTGGCTACAAGTTCGATCCCGACCTGCTCGAAACAAAGAAGTAAGGAAGTTTTCCCATGCGTCATCAGAGAGTAATGAAGAAATTCGGGCGTTCGTCAGCGCACCGCAAGGCCCTCATGAAGAGCCTTGTGACGAACCTGATCCTCGCCGAATCCATAAAGACCACGCTCCCCAAGGCCAAGGAGGCCCGCAAGGACGCCGACCACATGGTCACGATCGCCCGCAGGGGCCTCGAGGCCGCCGTGGCGGAGAAGCCGAAACCCGAAGCGCTTCTCGCAGCCCGCCGCCTCGCGGCGTCGCGCCTGCAGCAGCCCAAGGCCGTGCAGAAGCTGTTCGACAAGATTGCGCCCGCGATGAAGGGCCGCAACGGCGGCTACACGCGCATCATCAAGCTCGGCGCCCGCAAGGGCGACGCCGCCGAGATGTGCATTCTCCAGTGGGTGACCGCGCCTGAGGCAGTGGACAAGAAGCCCGCGGCCGAAGAGGCACCCGCCGCCGAAGCGCCGGCTGCCGAAGAGGCCAAGTGAGAGCCTACACCAGAACGGGAGACTCGGGAGAGTCCTCCGTCAAAGGCGGGCGCGTCCGAAAGGATGCGCTCGTTTTTGACGTTCTGGGCGACCTCGACGAGCTCAACTCGTGGCTCGGCGTCGTGCGCACAACCCCCTGCTCCGCCATGGCGCCGGATGGCGCCGCCGCATTCAACGCCGCCTTCTTCGTACGCCTTCAGCGCAACGTGGTGTCGCTTTCGGCAAACATCGCGGGCTACGCCGAATTCCCGTACGAGGTCGATTTCGTGCCTCTTCTCGAGGCCGAGGCAGACCGCCTTTCGCCGCCCAATGCGGCGCCGTTCGCTTTCTGCGTGCCTGATGGCTTCGTGCACCTGGCGCGCGCCGTGTGCCGTCGTGCCGAGCGTTCGCTCGTGCGCTTCTCTCCCGGCCATCCGGGCGTTCCGTTTCTCAACAGGCTTTCGGCATATCTCTTCGCTCTTGCCTGCACCATAAGTTCGGCGCCATGAAGAAACTTGCTTTTGCAGTATGCGCGATGCTTCTCGCGGCGTTGGCGGGATGCTCCACAACGCTTGTGCGGGGCGAGCCCATCCCCGTCAGGATCGGCGGCGCGGAAGTGCAGATGACGCGCGTGGTCGAGGCGCTTCTGTCGATGAAGGGCGTTCGCGTGCAGGCGCTGAACGGCGCGTGGAAGGACCATGTGTTCCAGGCGCAGTGCGTCATGAAAGGCGACGGGGATAAGCTCACGGTCGTCTTCCTGGCGCCGCAGATTCGACTTGTGACGATAAACGTCGAGAGGCCGCATGCTCTCAGGTGCGAGCGCGCGCCGCAGATTCCGAGTGCGTTCGAGCCGGAGAATGCGCTTCTCGACCTTGCATTCGTGAATCTGCCCGTTGGCGAACTGCGCCGTTCGCTTTCGCCCGCGCTGCGCGTGGAGGAGAACGCCGACGGCGCGCGCAAACTCTTTGCGCCCGACGGCACGCTCGTCGCTGAGCTTGCGGCCGCCGGCGCGGACGGCGTTCGCAAATACAGAAACGCGATCTACGGCTACGAGTACGAGATACGCGAGATATAGGATTGTCTGTTTTCACCGAGCGGGCGATTTGGTATAATTGGCCATGCGCGAACGAAAGGAACACTGGCGCGAATGAGATTGTTAATGGCAGCGATTGTGGCGGCGGCGTTTCAGGTGCGCCCGATGCCGCGGCAGGATGGTCCGCTCGAGCCGTCCATCCAGAACGAGGTCGACCATGCGGTCGATCTCGCCGAGGCGTGGCTTGCGCGGCAGACGAACCTCGTGGCGGCGGCGCGTTCGAACACGACCAACTGCGTTGACGCCGCGCGTCTATTCTCCACCAACGGCCTCACGCGCGAGAAGATCGCGCTCAAGCTCATATCGACCCAGAAGGGCGAAGGCTGGTGGATCGCCTCAACCAACGCCGCGCCCACCCGCGCCGCCGTTGAAATACTGAAAGGTCTCTGATGCATCCCGATCTCATATCGCTCGGCTTTCTGCACATAAAGACTTACGGCGCCTTCATGGCGCTGGGCTTCCTCGCGGCATGGCAGGTGCTGGCGTGGATGTGCAGGCGCACCGGACGCAATCCCGAGCCTTGCACAAACCTGATAATGCTGATGATGATCAGCGGCGTCGTCGGCGCGCGCATCGCGTACGTCGTCGAGCACTGGGCGACTGAATTCGCCGAACATCCCGAGATGATTGTCCGCGTGGACAAAGGCGGGCTGATGTTCTACGGCGGATTGATATTGGCGATCGCTGTGTTCTTCGTGTGGTGCCGCGTAAAGCGCGAGAAGATTCTGCCGATGGCGGACCTCTTCGCGGTGGTGATTCCGCTTGGACACGCCTTCGGCCGCGTGGGATGCTTCTTCTACGGATGCTGCTTCGGACGCCTCTCGAATGCGTCGTGCGCCGTCTCGTTTCCGCGCGGATCGCCCGCGTGGCACGAACAGTTGAACGCCGGGCTCATCGCCGCTGACGCCCGCGCGGCGCTGCCCGTGCTGCCCACGCAGCTCTTCGAGGCGGTTTCTGTGTTCATTCTTTTTTCGGCGCTTCTGGCGCTCCATCGCAGGTTCTGGAAGGAGCGTCCAGGTTTCGTCACAGGCTGTTACATGATCGGTTATGCGTGTATTCGCTACGGAATTGAAGTTTTGCGTGGCGACCCTCGTGCCAACGTGGGCAATTTCACCATCAGTCAGGCGATTTCCCTCGCGCTGATTCTTTTAGGTTCCGCATTTATCCTTGTTGCGTTTCGTCGCGGAAAATTGTAATATATATGGACCACAAGAGGAAGGAAGGCTTTGCAAATGAACCTGACATACCCGATTAAGACGGCGGCTGTGCTTGCAACCGCTGCGGTTTTTGCTGTCTGCTCGTACGCGCAGGACGACGCCGCGGACGACAAACCGGAGGCCGGCGCGGCTGCATCCGAACAGGCCGCCGACGATACCGGCGTTGCTGCGGTGAAGACGGCGGACAAATTCTTCTACCCGCTCATCCGCTGCGTTGACGCAAGCGGAACGGTGCAGGTGCTCAAGCCGCGCACCGCCGACTGGGTGGACGCCGTGGAAGGGCGCTACTATCCGCTCGGCTCCATAGTGCGCGTGATTGGCGATGGCAAGACGCCTGCGCGTGCCAAGTTCGAGTTCGGCGACAAGTCTTCGCTCGTCGCGGGCGAAGGCGTGGAGTTCGCGACGAAGGAGATCAAGATCGGCGATCTCAATCGCACGCTTGTTCTCAGGAAGGGCCGCGTGTACCTCAAGCTGCCGCTCCAGCTCAAGGAAGGTTTCTTCAGCGTCGAGACGCCCAATTTCAAGTGCGAGAATCTCGCCGGCGAGAGCTGGTTCGACTATTCCGCCGAGGCGGACGGCGACGAGGCCGTGCTGCGCTGCGTGACGGGCTCGATGGCGCTTTCCGGAAAGCACTTCAAGTTCCCGCGCCTCGTCGCGGCGAACCAGCTGCGCATCACCACTACAGGCAAGGGGCTCTTCTCCGTGATCAAGGGCGAGAGCGGCGACTGCAAGGCGCAGCTCGACCAGGGCATCATCGCGGAGCGCAACTTCGAGACGGGCGAGTTGGTCGAGAAGGTGAAGTCGCTCGACTTCACGCTCTCGGCGCAGTGCGTGATCAAGATCTTCCGCGCCAAGTCCAATGTGGGCGGGCGCACGGTCGTCTCCATGATGACGTTCAACGCCACGGGCGACATGAAGAACCGCATCGCGTTTGCCGAGGGCCGCGCCAACGTCAACTCCGGCGAGCTCGTGGTGTCCACGAAGGTCGCCGATGCGGACAAGGCCGCCAAGAGCAGCCGCGTGGACGAGGAGACCGAGACGGTCGAGGTGAAGCCCGCCGCCGAGGAGAAGAAGCCGGCCGCTCCCAAGAAGGAAGAGAAGAAGGACGACGAAGACGATCTCATCTGATGCGGCGTCGGCGTCCATGCAGTGGCGCGCGCGAGCCGTTTCAGGAAAATAAAAGAAACAAGAAAGACAGGAAAGCAAAGTGGTCATTCATCATTTCAACCGCCTCATCAAGAACAAGTGGGTATGGGGCGTATTCGCAGTGGCGATCTCCGTGTTCTTCGCGTTCGACTTCCTATTCCGCGGAGACGGGGAGGGTGGCAGGCCGTCGGCCGACTCGGCCGGCAAGCTTGGCGGAAAGGATGTGCCAGGCGCGTTCTTCAACCGCCTGGTCAACGATGTGCGCGGCTTCGGCCGCGGCCGCGACAACAAGACCCCCGCCGCCGAGGTGAACCGCCGTGCATGGCAGAACGCGGCCACGCTCGCCGTTGCGAAGAGCGCCAACCTCGAGGCCACCGACGAGGACGTGCGCGCGGCCATCCGCCGTGACCCCGCATTCAAGGACGAAGGCGGCGCCTTCAACATGCAGCGCTACGAGATGCTGCTGCGCGAGAACGGCATGTCGCCCGAGCTCTTCGAGGATTTCCTCAAGCGCCGCCTCACACTCGGCAAGCTCCAGCAGGT
>CAMIVJ010000100.1 GCA_946401765.1 uncultured bacterium
ATGTGGGAAACGTCTTACGCGGCCGGAGAGCACGCCAAGCGTATCGACTCCGCCATCCTCCTCCGAATGTTCGAAGAGTATCTGCATTCCAAGACAGATTCCGAGGAATGGTCGGCCTGAGAGCGCCGCCGCGCGCACTGCCTCCACAAGCCCCATATCGCGGAGATTCGCCATCGCGCTTGCGGCCGCGCCCACGCCAGGAAACACCACGCGCTCCGCCGCCGCGATCGCAGCGGGAGAGCGCGTGACCAAGGCCTCCGCGCCGAGCGCGGCAAAGGCATTTCTCACGCTTGTGAGATTGCCGGCCTTGTAGTCGATGATTGCCAGCATTTAGACGTTGAGGGCCGACTTGTCCGCCTTGACGCCGGCGGCGTCGAGACCCATCTTGGAGAGATCGACGTCCACAAGGCCAAGCGGCTTCGTGGTCTTCCATCCGCCGCGCGTGAAGTCGGGCACATCGACCGAGTTGGAGCGGTTGCGCACGGACTTCTCGGTGAGCTCGCAGAGCGAGCACCAGCTGGCGAGGTCGTAGACGTTCATGTCGAGCGGCAGGCCGTTCTGCAGGCAGAACGCCCAGCGGAGGTCCATCAGGAAGTCCATGCCGCCATGGCCGCCAACCTTCTTGGCGATCTCGCCGGCGCGCTTCCAGAGCGGGTGCTTGTACTTCTCGCGCCATTCGGCGGCGAGCTTGTCGTCGAAGCCATGGGCACCAGCACCGGGCTTGCCTTCCACCGCGAGGCGGTAGGGGTAGTCGCAGAGCATGCCCTTCGTGCCGCTGATGAGGTTGATGCGGCTGTAGGGACGCGGCGAGGCCACATCGTGCTGCACCATGATGGAGCGGCCCTTGACGGTCTTGATGAGCGTGGTGTTCATGTCGCCCATCTGGACGTCGGCCTTGCGGCGCCAGTCGTCCGCGTTCTTGATCGTCTCGCGGGCGAGGGTGGCGAAGCCGGTGGGCTGGCTCTCGAGCGAGACGAGGTAGTCGAAGCGGTCGCCGCGGTTGATGTCCATGTACTGGCAGATGGGCCCAAGGCCGTGCGTGGGATACTGGTTGCCCTTGTGGGGGATGTTCCAGCGAAGGCGCCAGTTGTTGTAGTAGCCGTTAAGGTTGTACGAGCGGAGGTCGTGGATGTACGCGCCCTCGCCGTGCTTGAGCTCGCCGAGAAGGCCGAGGTGGCAGATGTTGAACGCGAGCATCTCGATCTCGCCGTAGCAGCAGTTCTCGAGCTGCATGCAGTGGCGCTTCGTCTTCTCGGACATCTCCACAAGCGCCCAGCACTCGTCGATGTACATGGCCGCGGGCACTTCGATGAAGACGTGCTTTCCGCAGCGCATCGCCTCGAGGCCGATGGGGGCGTGGAGGTTCCAGGGAGTGGTGTTGTACACCACGTCGATGCCGTCCCACTGGCAGAGAGCCTTCCAGGCCTCGGCGCCGATGAACTCCTTGGCGGCGGGCTTCTTGTTCTTTGAGAGCCACTTCTGCTGTGCCGCAACGGCCTCGGGACGGATGTCGCAGATCGCGGCAACCTCAACGCCGGGAATCTGCGAGATGCGGTGCACGGCGCCCGATCCGCGCGCGCCCAGTCCCACGCATCCCACGCGCACCTTGCGCAGAGCGGGAGCCGCAAACGTCGCCATCGCGCCGCCTGCGGCGGGCGCATCGCACAAGGCTCCGCCTGCGAGCGCGGCCGCGCCCATCCACAACGTGCCCTTGAGGAAGTCTCTTCTGTTGGTGTTCATTTCGTCATTGTCCTTTCTGTGAAATCAAGCGCTCCCATTATATCATTTCCGGCAGGCATCCGCAAGGACGCGCGGCGGCCGATCATGATCCCGGCGCTTCGGCACTGGCACGTCATTGTGAAGCGACAGGTGTGTCGCCCACAGATGGGAACGTGTCATTCCAGATCCTTCGCATCGATCATGATCTCGTTGCCGATGCGGTTGACGAGGTCGCCGGCACCGGAGGAGAAGCCGAAGTCTTCGATCAGATCGTCGAAGACCTGCATGAGCGCGGTGCGCTTCTCCTCGTCCTCCGGCATCATCTGGGTCATGATGTAACCCATGTTGGTGATCAATTGCTTGAAGCCGGCGCCATCCAGGACGCCTTCGGCGGTCAGGATCAGCGCCTGTCTGTCGAGCCTGAGCTTGTGGAGTTTCTCCTCGGCGTTCTCGATGGCCCTCTTCTGAGCCCCCGTGAGGTTCTCCTTGCGAATGCCTTTCGCCTCCTTGTCCGTGAAAAAGGAGGCGAAGAGGGAGGCGCCGTGCTGGATCGACTCGATGATGTCGCCGGGCTTGTACCAGCGCGTTGCCATGCCCTCGCTCTTGGCGGCCGCCTTGTTGAAGGGATGCAGGTGCGCGGTGGAGGCGAAGATGCCGAAGGTCTCGCACTTGAGGAAGAGGCGGCGGTTCTGGCCGCTGCCGCCAGCGTCCTTGAGGTGGTCGGTGTCGGGCATCGTGAAGTAGTGGAAGGTCCTCATGCCGTTGAGGAGCCCGCCCGCGCCGGTGGGCACGTCGTAGCCGCGCGGCATGTTGAGGTGGCCGTCGACCTTCATGTTCTGGTAGGGCTTGGCGTGCGTCGAAGTGCGCAGGTACACGTCGTTCGCCCGGTCGAGCCAGCGGGCGATGTCGCCGTTCTTGTCCTGAATGTTGAACGAGCCGCGGTACATGAACTCGCCCTTGCGGAGGGCGGCGGTGTGGATCGCATAGGTAAGCGCTACGATGTTCTCGCGCGTCGGCTCGAAGAGGTGGGTCTTGCCGCTCATCAGGGCGCTGAGGACTTCGTTGCCGCGGTTGACCTGGCTCTCGATCAGGTAGCGCAGCTCGTCAACGTTGCGGGGGCGGTGGACGGAGGAGCGCGCGGAGAGGAGGCCGGCGCAGTGGATTCTGGGGAACTTGATGGAATAGATCCCGCCGGCGTAGCGGACCGGCACGTCGATGAAGTCGGGCAGCGTCTTGGGGTCCAGCAGGGGGCGCGGGTCGGCGCTAGGCGGCGAGTAGGGGACGGGCTTGTAGGTCTTGGCGGCCTTGAGGCCGTCGCCGCCCTCCTGGCGCGCGATGAACTCCTCGGGGTGCGTGATCTGCTGGATGTTCTTCTCCGAAAACGCCGCGAAGACCTGCTCCGCGCGGTCCTTTGGGACGGTGAGACGGCAAAAGCCGAGCGCGTCGCGCTCGAAACTCGCGCCGGCGTTCTTCGCGATGCCTTCGAGGACGTCCGTGGTCTCGAAGGACATCTTCGTCTCGCAGTAGTAGACGATGTTGTCGCCCTTGAGGGCGGCCTTCCACGGAACGCGCGACTCGGGGATGACCTCAAGGTGCTCGAGCGCAACCTGCCCCTTCTTGCTCACCCACGTGGTGGGCGAGGTGAGCTTCTCGAGGTTGGCGACAGTCTCGATGGCGCCCTGGCGCACGGCTGGCGGCTGGTCGGCGAGGTCGTCGTAGAGCTCTAGGTTGTTCGCGGTGACGTCGAGGATCTTCTTGAGAGATTCGTTGAACTCGGCTTCCTTCTTGTTGATGTCGTCCCAGATTTTCCGGCGCAGCGCCTTCTCGGCGTCGGAGATGCCCGGCTCGTTCGGGTTGAAGGCGGCCTTGTATTCGTCGAAGAGCCGCTTGAAGGCGCCGCTCTTGGCGGTTTCGCGGAGGTTGACGACGCCCTCCATCTTGGAGAAGAACGTGTCGTCGTCGAAGACGGAGAAGTTGTTGAAGCGCGGCTTGGAGCTGTGGCCGTAGGTGTCCTTGAAGGAGAGGTCGTCGGAAATTTTCAGGTACTTGCCGTTGCCCTCGAGCGAGTGGCCGGGATCGATGGCGAAGAACTTGCCGCCGACAAAGCCCTTGTTCTGGCCGCGCTTGCCGATGCCGTCGCGGTCGGCGGTGAGGAGGAAAAAGGCCTTGTACTTGCCGAGGGATTCCATCTTGAGGTCTGGACCGGCGCCGGCGGGCTTCACGACGCGGCCGTCCTTGAGCATTCCGGCTTCGAGGTCCTTGTAGCCGTCGGCGAACTTGGCGGCGAGCATGATTTTCGGGTGGCCGTCGGAATACGTGCCGCGGACGATCTCAAGCTCCTGCGAGGGGACGCCCGCGAGGCGCGTGAGGTCGTTCGCAAGCGCCTCGGTGACGGCGCCGGCGGATATGGAGTCGGCCGACTGGCGCGAGGTGAAGCGGTAGAGCTGCCCCATCTTGCGGCCGACCGCGACGCGTTCGGGGCGCATGAAGGTGCCTGCGCTGGCGGCGTCGCCTGAGGAGAACTTGACGTTTTCGTTGTAGTCGAGCTTGACGATCGCGCGGTCTGAGAAGTGCTTGAAGATCGGCGACATCGAGTAGAAGTCGTTCTCCGGCCTGACGTTCATCACCGTGTCGCGGATCTCGGTGAAGAGCTCGAGCTTGGCCTCCTGCAGGAGGGCCTTGTTCTTCGGGTCGGAGACGGCGCCGTCGAGGCGCTGCAGATCCTGCGGCGAGAAGTAGTTCTGAAGCGCCTTGCCAAGGGCCGCGAACGGGTGATTCTTCTGCCTCTCAGGGTGGAGCGCCAGCATGACGGCCTCCTCCAGCACGAACTCCGCCACGGCCGCCATGCCGGCGGGGTGGGCGCGGCCGGCGAGCATGATCTGCGCGCGCAGGCTCTTGCCCTCGCACAGGCTGGCCAGCTCCGGGTTCTGCCTCTTGAGCTCGCCGAGGGCCTCGCGACTCTCCGGGGAGTTGATGTCGGCCATGAAGCCGCTCGTGTCGTCCTTGGACCAGTCGTTGCGGTAGATGAAGCCCGGCTCCACGCCGTTGGTCTTCAGCTTGTCGAGGAGGACAGGGTTGGTGTTCGAGCGGTTGACGCGCATCCCGGTGCCGATCAGCCCCCTCTTGATCCTGTCCTCGACGGACGTGTCCTTGTCGTCGAAGACCTTTTTGAGGTTGCGCAGACCCGTCGGCTCGCGGCTGTCGGAGGCCTTGTCGAGCTGCTTGCGGTCGCCGAGCGTGATGTCCTCGCCTTGTTCGCCCGTGCGCTTGTCATGGATCGCGTCGTCGAGGCGCTTCACCGCCAGGTGCGACAACTCCGCCTGCGACTTGCACGTCTTGGGATCAACGCCTTTGAAAGGCTCGTTCGCAATGGCGGTGCGGATCTTCTGGCGCAGCTCGGGCGAGAGAGTGCGGAACTTGGGATTTGTGTCGAGCTGGCGGTTGAGCTCGCCGATGAAGCGCGTCTGCTTCACGGTGTCGAGCTTCGAGAGCGCGGCCTTCACGTCGCACGCGCGCAGCGACTTGTGCAGCTGGCTGCGCGCGCCCAGTACGGTGTCGAAGGCGTGCGTGCCGAAGACGCCGTATTCGTTTTCGAGCGCAGCCTTGAAGGCGGCCATCGTGGCGTCGTTGGACTTCTTCCCGGCGGAGAAGACATAGGCGCCCAGACGCGCGGTGGCGTTTGCCCCCTGGCCCTGGATTTCGATGTCGCGGCTTGTGAAGAGCGCGTTGTTGGCGACGTTGCGGAAGGTGTCGATGTTAAGTGGCATGGCGGGTCCTTTCGAAAAGAATACCCGGAATGGGCGTGGAGGTTACAAGGCGTAAGGCACTACACGCAAAACGGAAGTCGTGCGGTACGTCTCACACCATGAAAACGGCATGGCCGCTGGGAATCTCGCTCGTGGATTCGCTGCCGGACGAATCAAGCTCGCTCGTGATGCGTTCGGCCCAGACGTCGCATAGCTGTAGCATCTTCTCAAGCGTGGCGATGAAGTCCTCCACATCCTCGGCGGCCTGGGCGATGTCAAAGAAGTAGTTGTATACCACTGTCTCGGAGTCCGGCTCGAGGGCGAAGTAGCCGCCGCCCGTCTCTTTCCCGAAAAGCCCGCCGGCGAGCAGGTCGCGGTAGACAGCCTTCGGCGCGTCGTGCGGCAGCGTGGCCAGCTCCACGAAGCACAGCACCTTTCCCGTCGGCTCGACGAACTGGAGGTTCACGTTGTACTTCTCGTCAACGTTGACAGACACCAATCCCGTCTCGTCGCTCCTGATCGCCGCAATGCCGGTCTCTTTTCTGACCTCGGCAAGGAACTTGTCGTAGTCTTCTCTTGTGGGCATCTCTTCCAAGCCTTTCTGTTTTTTGCCAACAACACACCACGCGGACAGCGCCGGAAGGAACCGCCCCCCCTGCCCTCATGCGAAGAGCTTTGCGAGCTTCTCGAGCTGCGCGACCTTCTCCATGAGTTCGGCTCGCTTCGCCTTCTGGCCCTCCACTATCGCCGCGGGGGCGTGGGCCATGAAGTTCTCGTTGCCGAGCTTCGCGTCGATCGACTTGATGAAGCCCTGCGTCTTGGCGAGCTCTGACGCCACGCGTTTCGCCTCTGCGGCCTTGTCCACAAGGCCCTCGAGCGAAAGGTACACGGTGCCGAGCTTTCCGAGCGTGCCGGGCATGGCGAGCTCCGTCGCCCCGGGCAGCACCTCCACGCTCTCGGCGCGGAAGGCGGCCTTGAGGCTGGCAACCTCCGCTGCGAGACGCTCGGCCGTGGCGGCGTCCTTCGCCGCCACGGTCACCTTCACCCACGCCGCGGGGTTCACCTTGTACTCGGCGCGGAGGGCGCGCAGCGCGGTGATCATCTCGCGCTTCGCCTCCACGTAGTCGTACACATCTTCGTCGAGGCCCCACGCCGCCTTCTCCTCTGCGGTGTAGCCCTTCGGGAACTCGGCGCGGAGAATCGTCTCGCCGTCCTTGAGGAATCCCAGCTGGTGCGCCACCTCTTCGGTGACGAACGGCATGTAGGGATGGAGCAGCCTTAGCGCCTTCCAGAAGACGTCGCGCAGGATCGCGAACGCCGTCGCCTTGTCGGGGGCGTCCTTTGCGTACTCCACGTACCAGTCGCAAATCTGAGTCCAGAAGAAGTCGTACACCGCAAGCGCGCCGTCCTGTATGCGGTACTTTGCGAGCAGGTCGTTCACCTTCGCGCACGCCTTGTCGCAGGCCATGAGCATGTGGCGCTCGTCGCTGGACAACTGGGCGGGGCCGCTGGCGGCCCCGAGCCCCGCCTGCGGCGTCGATTCGCGATTCATCTCCATGAAGCGCGCCGCGTTCCATATCTTCGTGCAGAAGTTGCGCCCGATCTCGAACTTGGACTTGTCGACCTTCGTGTCGCAGTCGAGCGAGGTGATTAGCGCAAGCGAGAAGCGCAGGGCGTCGGCCGAATACGCGTCGATGAGCTCGAGCGGGTCGAGCGAGTTGCCCAGGCTCTTCGACATCTTGCGGCCCTGCGCGTCGCGCACGATGCCGTGGATGACGATGTTCTTGAAGGGCGGCTTTCCCATGAAGTGGATTCCCGCCATCATCATGCGAGCCACCCAGAAGAAGATGATGTCCTGCGCCGTCACAAGGTCGGCGGTTGGGTAGTAGTAGTCGAGGTCGGCCGTCTTCTCTGGCCAGCCGAGCGTGGAGAAAGGCCACAGCCACGACGAGAACCAGGTGTCGAGCACATCGGGATCCTGCTCGAGGTCCGCGAGCGTCAGGTTCGCATTGCCGGTCTTGGCCTTCGCCATCTCCAGCGCGGCCTCGGCTGTTTCGGCAACAAACACCTGTTCACTATTCCCTGTTCCCTCTTCACTCGAATTCCCGCGGACGTAGTACGCGGGAATGCGGTGTCCCCACCAGAGCTGGCGCGAGATGCACCAGTCCTGAATGTTCTCCATCCAGTTGAAGTAGATCTTGCTCCAGCGGTCGGGCACGAAGCGCACCTCGCCCGACTTCACCGCCGCGATGGCTGGCTCGGCAAGCGGCTTCATCTTCACGAACCACTGCTTGGAGAGGCGGCTCTCCACCACCTCGTGGCAGCGGTAGCAGTGGCCAACCTGGTTGTCGTAGTCTTCGACATGGTCGAGGAATCCGCCTGCCTCAAGATCCTCCACCAGCGCCTTGCGGCACTCGAAACGGTCCATGCCGCAGTACTTCTCGCCGGCGAGCTCGTTCATGTGCGCGTCGTCGGTCATGATGTTGATCTCCTCGAGGCCGTGGCGCTTGCCCACGAGGAAGTCGTTGGGATCGTGCGCGGGAGTGATCTTAACGATGCCCGTGCCGAACGCCTTCTCCACGTACACGTCGGAGATCACGGGAATCTCGCGGCCCGTGAGCGGCAGGATCACCGTCTTGCCCACCAGGTGGGCATAGCGCTCGTCGGACGGGTTCACCGCCACGGCGGTGTCGCCCGGCAGCGTCTCGGGACGCGTGGTCGCCACCATCACGTAGTCTTTGTACGGCTCGCCCCTCACGCCCTTCTCGCTGCCCACCACCGGGTAGCGCACGTACCACAGATGGCCGTGGTTCGCCTCATGCTCCACCTCGTCGTTCGCGAGCGCCGTGCCGCAGCGCGGACACCAGTTCACGATGTAGTTGCCCTTGTAGATCAGCCCTTCGTTGTACAGCTGGCAGAAGACCTTCGCCACCGCCTTGGAGCATCCCTCGTCGAACGTGAAGCGCTCGCGCTGCCAGTCGGTGGAATTGCCCAGCATGCGCTGCTGGTGAACGATCGTGCCGCCGTACTGCTTCTTCCACTCCCACACGCGCGCAACGAACGCCTCGCGCCCGAGGTCCTGACGGCGCTTTCCCTCCTTCTTGAGGGCCTTCTCGACTACGTTCTGAGTGGCGATGCCCGCGTGGTCGGTGCCAGGCAGCCACAGCGTGTTGAAGCCGCACATCCTGCGCCAGCGCACAAGAACGTCCTGAATCGTCTGGTTGAGGGCATGCCCCATGTGCAGTATGCCCGTCACGTTCGGCGGGGGAATCACCACGGAGTACGGCGAACCGTGGCCCGGCTCGTCGTGAAAATAGCCGTTGTTCTCCCATATCGGGTACCATTTGGCCTCTGCGGCCTTGGCGTCGTATCGTTTGTCCATCATCTTCTCTTCTTCCTGCCTTGCTTGTGCAGATGTAAGATTATACCACAAATCTTCCTTCAAGGCCATACCGCTGCCGCGAGTCAGCGCGCGCGGACGCTGCTGCCGTTTGCAAGAGTGAACGCAAGCGTCCAAAGCGTTTACCTTTGCAGACAGG
>CAMIVJ010000101.1 GCA_946401765.1 uncultured bacterium
GCGCGGCGTGCGGTAGACGAACGTCACGCACTGGAAGCCCTGCTCGGTGAACTTCTTGTTCCACATCCGTATGAGCCCCACGTCGCAGTAGCAGTTGTAGCCTCCGCCCGATATGAGGATCATGCAGCATCCGTTGGGCTTCGCGGGCGCCTCGCACCATTCGATGTAAGGCCTGCGCCATTCGTCCGCCTTGAATCCCTTAGCGCGAGCGTCTTCGGTCGAAGCCGCGATCTGGTGCGGCTGGGCGTTCGGCATCTTGCCGTCCGGCCAGATGTAGATGTGTTCGCCTGCAAACGCGCCCAGCGCCGTTGCGAGAGCGACGGCCACCGCTGCGCGCAGAACGATTCTTGAATTGTGCATCTTGATTTCTCCTGTTATGCGTTGCTTGTTTGTCAGTAGATTGTCTCGTATTCGCCCTTCTGGACTTTCTTGAGACACTTGAAGCCCGCGCGCTTTGCGCGGTAGTTGAGATCGGTCTGGCTGCGCCCAAGTCCAGGCGCCTGGATCACGCGGAAAATCGCCGCCCCACAATCTGGACACTTCTCGAGCTTCGGGTCGTTGATCGACTGCATGATCTCAAAGCCCTTCGCGCACTTCGCGCACCCCTTCTCCGGCTCCTTGGCCTCGTAAACATACATCGGCATTCCACACCTCCAATTTCACTCGTACTTCACGAGATGCTTCTCGAGCATGCCCTTTAGGCGCGTCTCGAGCCACGGCGTGACCTGCCAGAAGTCGCGCAGGTCAAGATACTCGCTCACCGCCGCCGCCTGGCCGGGCTTCACGCCGAACTCCGCGCGCAGAAGAATGTTGCGCGCCGTCGCGTCGGGCGAGACGAACTCCACCACCTGCGTCCTGAAGCCGAGAATGCGCAGCAGCTGCGCCCTGAAGGCGTCCGTCAGCAGATCGCACAGCCTCTCGCGCAGTATTCCGTGGCGCAGAAGCCCCGCAAACGCCTGCGCACCCTTCGCCGCGCCTCCGCCAAGCGCCTTCTGCAGCTCGTGCTGGTAGCAGGGAGCCGAGACGATGTAGCGAGCGCGCCATTCAACGCCTCGCGCAAGCGCCTCGTCGGTCGCCGTGTCGCAAGCATGAAGCGAAACCACCATGTCCGCCCGCTCGATGGAGATGGCTTCGTCACATCCGAACGGAACAAACTTCGCGAGATCGAACTCCGTGAGGTCAGCCTTCGCGAACACAGCCTTTCCATCAAGCCCCAGCTGTCCGGCCATCTTGGAGGCTGCGGCCACCACGTCCTCGCGCCTGTCAACGCCAACCACCCTCACGTCGGCGAACTTCTTCACCTCCGCAAGGTACATGCAGAGCGCAAGCGTGAGATACGCCTTGCCGCATCCGCAGTCCACCACGGTGAACGGTCTGTCGCCCGGCTCGTCCTTGATCACGTCGTCCACCACCTTCAGGAACTCGTTCACCTGGTCGTACTTGCCGCGCTGCGAGGCGCGTATTCGCCCGTCGCCATCGGCAAGGCCCGTCACACGCAGCAGGGCGGAGGAATTGAACGACGCAAGCGGGGTCTTCTTCACGCGGTCGTGCGGCTGCACCACCGCCACGCGGTCCATCTCCGCGCTGCGCGTGGCCATCACGTGCCCCTTGCGCGTCACGCGCACGTGGAGGTCTCCCTTCGCGGTCATCAGATGGAGGTCTCTTGCGCCCTTCTGCGCAATGATCTCCTCAAGCCCCTCGGCGGCGCCGTTCGCGTCGAAGTTCTTCACGCGCACCGTTCCGTCGTCCACCATCTCCGCCTGGTAGCGCGTCTCGCCGCCTATCGCAACGGGACGCATCGAGATGCGGAACGTCTTGCCGTTGCGGCGCACGGTCTGCACGATCTTCATGAACCCTTCGCCCAGCGTGCGGGCCCGTATCTCCTCGGCAAGCGCCGCGTCTAGCTCTCCTCTTTCCATGCTCGTTCCACCTCGCTCTCTAGACCTCGAACTTCTCCGCGATGTCGCGCCCCACGACTTCGTAGCGCCAGCCGCCGGCGAGGGGGTTCTCCGGGTCGCCGGGATCGTCCACCCACGCCGTCACCGTCGCCCTGTTCGCTATTACAGCGGGATCCACATGGATTTCCTCGGCGCGCTGGCGCATGAATTCCATCGCTTCATCCGCGGCCTCCTTGACCTCGGAGATGTAGTGCGGATGGAAGTCAACGGGACATTCCTCCTCAGGCACAGCCGCGCCCTCCTTGAGCGCCTTCGCGAACGCCGCCGCAACGAGAGCCTGCTGGCCGCGGTTGCGCAGACGATGGCGAAAGCGCAGCCTTGCGGAGTCCTTCGGCCCATCGGCCGCCATCTCGGCGAGCGATGCATCGTCCCCAAGCCATGCCCGCGGAATGTTCCATTCCATCGCCATTCGCTCGCGAGTCGCGGCGAGGGCGCGCAGGCAGGCGAGTCCGCGTCCGTCAAGGCGCACTTTGCCGCACTTCACCCGCTTCCACTGCTCCTCTGGATCGGGGTCGCCGTAGAGCGAGGGATCCTCGTACACGCGCATCTCCTCCTCCATCCACGCGAGGGTGCCCAGCTTGCGGGCGCGCTCGATGAGCTCTGCGCGCGCCTCGCCGAGATAGCGCACGTCGTCGAGGGCGTAGCTCATCTGCTGCGGGGTGAGCGGACGCTGCGTCCAGTCCGTCATGGTCTCGGTCTTCGGCAGCGTTATGCCCACTGTCTCTGTGAGAAGCTTCTGGAGCGAGAGTCGCGCGGGAAGGCCCGCGAAGGCGGCTGCGAGCTGCGTGTCGAAGACGTTCGCCGGCAGCGCGCCGGTGTAGTGGAAGAGGTGGTCGAGGTCCTGATGCGCGTCGTGGAGCACCTTCACCGTCGATGCGTCCTGCAGCAGCTCCGCAAGCGGCGCGGTGCCGAGCCCGAGCAGGCAGTCCTCCATCCAGCTCGTGCCGTCTTCCGCGCCCAGCTGCACCAGCGACAGGAGCGGCCTGTACGTGCCGCGCCACACGAACTCGGTGTCGAGCGCCGCAACGCCGCCCTTTCGCAGGGCGGCGCACGTCTCTGCAAGCTCCGCTGCGTTTCTGATCATGCGCCCCTCTCCTCGATCGGCACGTAGGCGCGCGCCTTGAAGATGGGCTTGTAGGCGGGACGGATTATCGGGCCCGCGTTGTACAGCTCCTCCATTCTGTGGGCGCACCAGCCCACCACGCGCCCCACCGCGAAGAGCGGCGTGTAGAGATCCTGCGGGATGCCCAGCATGTCATACACGAAGCCGCTGTAGAGGTCAACGTTCGCGCACACCTCGCGCGCGCCGGGATGCGCCTTGCGTATCACTTCCGGACCAAGGCGCTCTAGCGCGTCGTAGAGGGCGAACTCCTCCAGGCGTCCATCCGCCTCCGCAAGCGCGCGGGCCTTCTCCTTCAGCAGCACGGCGCGGGGATCCGAGAGCGTGTACACTGCGTGGCCAAGGCCGTAGATGAGTCCCGAACCATCACCTGCCTCCTTCGCGACGATGCGCGCGAGGTAGTCGGCGAGCTCGCCTTCGTCCGTCCAGCGGTGCACGTTCTTGCGCACCTCCGCCATCTGGCGCACCACGCGCAGATTGGCGCCGCCGTGGCGACCGCCCTTCAGCGAAAGCGCGGCCGCGGCCACGGTGGAGTACATGTCGGAGAATGCCGACGACACTACGTGCGTGACGAAGCTGGAGTTGTTGCCGCCGCCATGTTCGGCGTGGAGAATTAGCGCGAGGTCCAGCGTCTCCGCCTCGAGGCGCGTGCAGTGGCCGTCCTCGCGGATCATCGCGAGCAGGTTCTCCGCCGTGCCCTTGAGGGGATCGGGGTAGCGCATCATCAGCGAGTGGCCGAGGTGGTAGTGGGCCTTGGCCTGGTAGGCGTACGCGGCGATCGTGGGGAAGCCGGCGATCAGCTCCACGGCCTGGCGCAGGTTCGTCTCGATGTCGAGAAGGTCGGGCGTGGAGTCGTATGCGTAGGCGGTAAGGACGGCGCGCGCGATGGCGTTCATGATGTCCTTGCCTGGCGCACGCATGATCGCGTTCTCCTTGAAGCCCTCGGGCAGGCGGCGGTGCTCCGCGAGAATCGTCTGCCACTCCTCGAGGCGCTCGCACGTGGGGAGCTCGCCGAAAAGGAGCAGGTATGCGGCCTCCTCGAAGCCGAGGCGGCGCTCCTTCTGGCAGTTGCGCACGAGGTCCTCCACGTTGACGCCGCGGTAGTATAGCGCGCCGGGCACAGGCGTCTTCTCGCCTTCGTCCATCACGTAGCCATGCACGTTGCCGATGGTCGAGAGGCCCACCAGAACGCCCGTGCCGTCTTCGTTGCGCAGGCCGCGCTTGACGTTGTAGCGCTCGTAGAGCTTAGGGTCTATCACGTCGGCGCGCCGCACGTCCGCGGCGCGCGCCTTTATCCATGCGGGATTGATCATTTTGAGTCCGCCAATGAGAACATCTGTGAATATATCTCCGGGCCCTTGTGCCCGAAGCACTCAAGAGGACGCACCGCGAAGCGCACCTCCTTAACGCCCTTGAGCTCCGCGACGTCGAACACGATGTGCCCCGTCTTCGCCTCGCGCTTGGGCGACAGGAAGTAGCTCTCGGAGAGAACGCGCTTCGTCGCCACCGGGTAGTCCACGTCCTCGTGGTACGCGAGCGCCGTCACCTCGTAGTCGTGCACGCGCGACGTCGCGCTCGGCAGCGCCGCCGGGAAGCTCACGGTGATCTGGTCGGTCTCCTTGCCGCGGCGGTTCCTGCCCTTCGCGCGCTTCACGCCTACCTTCGCGCCGGACGCGAACGCCGGCGCGATCTTCTTCTCGCTGCGCGGCTCGAACGCGAACGGACGCGATCCGTCGAGCGGCACCACCCAGTCCTCGCCCAGGCTCTCGCCGTACACGAACTCGCGGCGCTCGATCGCCATCCTGTCGTCGTACACCCTCACGAGCATTCCCTGGCGCCCCGTGCTCTCAGGCAGCATCCTCATCTGCTTGACGATGCCGTTGTGGTCCTCGCCGTTGTCGCGCCAGTACTGCGAGAAGATGTACCTGAGCGAACTCGTGCCAATGGAGGTGAACTTGCCCTGCCAGATGCTGCGCTCGTCGGTGATCGAGTAGTGGGAGTGGCCCGAGAACGCGACGGCGTTCGGGAACTTCTCCAGAGCGCGCGTCGCCACGCCCCTGTCGTTGCCCCACGCCCACGGACCCTGCACGGTGTTGCCGGGATGCGGATGCTGCGTGTAGAAGAACGGCCTGCCGCCGCGCAGGTTGAGCCTGTCGGCGTTCTTCTGCAAGAAGGCATCGAGATCCTTCTCGTTGCCCCAGTGCGCGCCGATGAAGGTGTAGCCCTTCACGGTCTTTGCCCAGATGGGGCTGTACGGCTCGTGGAAGCACTGCTCCCATGCCTTTGCAGGGTCGCTGCAGATGGAATGCTCCCTGAGATACTTCTCGTCCTTGCCCTTTCTCCAGCCCCAGTTCATCACATCGTGGTTGCCGTACACGAACAGCTGCTCCACGGCGCGACCATCCGGGGCCTTGCCGCCCGGGAACACGCGGAAGAAGCAGTCTGCCGCGCGCTTGAGCTGCTCGATGCGGCCCGTGTTGGCGATGTCGCCAGCCACCAGCACCCCGTCGGCGCCGCCGTCGCGAAAATACGCGAGCGCCTTGAGGAAGGTGTCTTCGTCGCCAGGGCGCTCAAGGTGCACGTCGCTCAATACGCCGAACGTCACGTTCGGCGCGCCGCCCGCGCGGACCGCAAGCGCGCGCGACGCCGTGGCCGCGGCGGCGTTTGCTATGAACACTCTTCTCGAAACATTTAGCATCTTCGTTCTCCATTTACTGAACGCGCCTATTATCCCATATCCGAGCGCATGAGACAAGCACAAAGAAGAGGCGCGCCGCAATGTGCGCCGCGCCGTAGGAAGTGCCTGCCCGCCATCTGCCGCAGCTACATCAGCCTGCACATTACCGCAGTGCGCGCAAGGCCCTCGTCCGACGAGTTCACACGTCTGGCGGCGTCCTGGGCGGCAAGCGCAAAATCGGCCTTGGTCATTTCGCCGATGCCGTTCACGCGCAGATAGCGCAGCCCTTTCTTGTAGGCGCGCATCGCGCCCGCCACGCCAGCGTCTGCGGCCACTCTCAGCGCCTCGACGTTGCGCGCGCTGAGCTCGGCGTTGGCCCATCCGCCGTCTGCGTTCTGCGTCCGCGTTATGGCGCCCACGGCCGCATCGAGCGCTGCGGCGTGCGCGGAAGCATCCTCCGCGAGAGCGGCAACGGCAAACGGCTGCATGTACTGCGCCGCGCTAGAAGACGAGAACGTGCCGTCGTCGCGCTGGCAATGCACAAGCAGTTCCATCCGAGCCTTGCGGATGCTGGACGACATTTCTGAATGGATGAAAAAGTACGCCGCCGCGACCGTCAGGCTGGCGGCAAGCCCCAAGACCACTCCAAGAGGCGGCATTCGCCATTTTGCGCGCGGCTTCTTCTCGGCGCCCACGGCCGCCATCACGCGGTCCGCAAAGCCGTCGTCCACGCGCGCCTGCGGCGCCGCGCGAAGCGACTCGGCGAAGGCGCGCATTTCCGCGCACCCCGCAAGATCTCCTTCAAGATCGCAGTTCATGCAAGAAGCTCCTTCAGTTTTCTCAGCGCGTTGAACATCCTCGACTTCACGGTGCCCACGGGTATCTTCAGGATCTTGCCCACTTCGGCGTAGGGAAGGTCCTGGAAGACGCCCAGCTCCACGACGTCGCGCAGGCCCTCGGGGAGCCTCGCTACGGCGCGGCGCACATCCTCGCCCTCGGCGGGCGCGGGCGGCTTCTTGACGTCAGCCGCCACGTCCGCCTCGTGCGCAAGCCCCTCCTCCAGACCGGCCCTTCGGCCTTCCGCCCGGAAGAAGTCCACGGCCTCCTGCCCCGCCAGGAGGAAGAGGAAGGTCGTGAACTTGGCCTGCTCAGAGTATCTGCCGCGGTAGCGCCACAGCCGCAGGAAGGTACGCTGCGCGAGGTCTTGTCCGTCACTGTATGAAACGCCCTTGCGGAGGAAAAAGTTCAGAAGAATGTTCTGGTATCTCAGCACGAGCTCGCGGAACGCCTCGTCGCGTCCTGCGGCCGCCAGCGCCATAAGCTCGGCATCAGGAATGTCCGTCACCGCGCGGCCCCTTCGGCATAGGCGTCGGCCCAGTCGGCGATCTGCCGTATCACGGGAGATTTCGCCGAGAAGTAGCCGCTCGAGTTCTCGCCTGGCTTCACCACGCCCAGCCCTGTCAGCACGCCCGTTATCACCACGCCCTTCACGAGCCCTGCAACAAGGCCGAGAAAGCAGTCCAGCACCTTTCCGATGAGGAACGACACGAACTTCTTCACGAGTATGCGCACCACGCCGCCCGCCACAAGCGCGAACAGCCCGTCGATTCCGATCGCCACGGCCTTGCGCACGCCCTCGTCGTGCGCCGACGCCACCTGCGCCGATATGTTCACGGCGACGCCGTAGAGGAGAAACCCCGCCAGAAGCCCGGTCGCTATGCCCAGCAGCGAGCCTATCTCGCCGGATATGCCGCGCACGAGGCCAATGACGGCCAAGATGGCAATCCCCCCCAGAATCACCCAGTCAAGCGTGGTAAAATCGGCCGGCATGAGAGCTCCTTTCCCGAAGTCACCTCAGTTCGGCGCGGTATGCCTGCCATCCCTCGGCCTGCGCGCCCTTCCCCGCCTTCCTCAGCGCCGCGATGAGCAGATCCAGCGTCTGCACGTTGTCGGAGTCGTGCGCCACCGCGCGCTCGAGAACGGCCACTGCGGTGGACCATTTCTTGTGCTTGTACGCTAGCTGCGCCGCGGCCACATACGTCGCCTGGGCGGCGGGATTTGCGTCGATTGCGGCGCGGTAGGCCGCAAGCGCCTTGTCCACATCGCCGTCCACGCGCACGTTCACGCTCTTAAGCGTGGCGAACGCAAGCGCTGCCGGACCCGAGAGGGGATCGGCGGCGAAGGCGGCCTCGTACTTCTTCATGGCGGCAGTGATCATCTTCTTCGCCTGAAGGGCCTTTCCTTCGGAAATCAGCTTGGCGGCCTTTGCGGGGTCGCGCGAAGCCACGCCTTCCTTGCTGGCGGTCGAGGCGGCGATCGACCTGCGCAGGGCGGGAAGGATGTCGCGGGTGATCTTCTTAGCGCGCGGATCCCTCGCGTCAAGAAGACGGCTCGCCATCTCGAACTGCTCGCGCGCCGCGGCGTCGTAGTGGTAGGTGTCGCGCGAAAGCATGCCCAGATGGTACCATGCGGCCGCGTTGCGGGGATTGAGGCGGCGGGCGCGTATGAACGAGATGCGCGAGGCGTCGGGCTGGCTCTTGGCGAACTCCACAACGCCGCGCCCAACCCAGGCCTCGCTGCGCAGGGCGGCGGGAAGCGACGTCTCGCGGGCGACGGCGGAGAAGTCGTCAAGCGCCTTCAAGTAGTCCTTCTTCAGATACGCCGCCTGGCCGGAGACGAGACGGGCCTCGGCGGAGTCGGGGCGGATCTCCAGGGCGCGCGCGGCTGCGGCGACGGCAGCCGCGGTCTCTCCAAGGCGCGTGTTCACGATGGCCAGCTGGATCTGCGCCTCGAAGTTCGTGGGGCACTTTGCGGCTGCGGCGGCGAACGCCGCGGCCGCCGTCGTGGCGTCCTGCTGGGCGAGCGCCGTCATGCCGCGCGCGACGTCGGCGGAGCCGTCGTCCTTCGCGGCCGCGGGGGCGCCGGGCGCAGGCTTGGAGCCGTCGCCGCAGCCTGCGAGCAGGCACGCGAGAACGGAGAGGGCCACGAGGGGAATTGTCTTGAAATGGTTCATTGAATGTCATCCTTTCTGCTCTTCGTCGGCGAAGAGCGGTGTTGAGAAATAGCGTTCGGCGGTGTCGGGCAGAACCGTGACGACGGTCTTGCCCGGACCCAGCCGCCGCGCGAGCTTCAGCGCGGCGAAGACGTTCGTGCCGGCGGATATGCCGGCGAGCAGGCCCTCCTTGCGGGCGAGGTCGCGGGCCGTGTCGAGGGCCTG
>CAMIVJ010000102.1 GCA_946401765.1 uncultured bacterium
TAATCCTCTTCATCGACGAGATCCACACCATCGTCGGCGCCGGCAAGACCGAAGGCTCGCAGGACGCCGGCAACATGCTCAAGCCCATGCTCGCGCGCGGCGAACTCCACTGCGTGGGCGCGACCACCCTCGACGAGTACCGCAAGTACATCGAAAAGGACACCGCCCTCGAACGCCGCTTCCAGCCCGTGATGGTGGATCCCCCTTCTGAAGAGGACGCAGTATCCATTCTGCGCGGACTGAAGGAGCGTTTCGAGAAATACCATAACGTCCACATCCGCGACGAGGCGATTGTCAACGCCGTCACGCTCTCCTCGCGCTACATCCAGGACCGCTTCCTGCCCGACAAGGCCATCGACCTCCTCGACGAGGCCTGCGCCTCCATTCGTACGGACATGGACTCCTGTCCCGCCGAGCTCGACCAGCTCTCCCGCCAGGTGCGCCGTCTCGAAATCGAAGAAGTCGCTCTTGCCAAGGAGACCGACGACGCCTCGAAGAAGCGCCTAGAGGAACTTCGCAAGGAACTCGCCGAAGCAAAGACGAAGGCTGACGCTCTCACCGCACGCTGGAAAAACGAAAAGGACGCCCTGGAGGACGTGAAACGCGTACGCGCGGACCTCGATGCCGCGCGCCACAAGTTCGACGAAGCAGCTCGCAAGGGCGACTACGCCGAAGCCGCACGCCTCGAACATGGCGAGATTCCGGCACTGGAAAAGCGCCTGCGCGAACATGAAGCCGCCATCGGCAAGGACGGCGCACAGCTTCTGCGCGAAGAGGTCACAGCCGACGAAATCGCCGCCGTCGTCTCGCGCTGGGCTGGCATCCCCGTCACCAAGCTGCTTGAAGGCGAACGCGCCAAGCTGCTCAAGCTCTCCGACACGCTGCACGAGCGCGTGATCGGTCAGGACGAGGCAGTTGATGCCGTAGCGGACGCCGTGCTGCGCTCGCGCGCCGGCATCAAGAACCGTCAGCGTCCCGTAGGCGCGTTCCTCTTCCTCGGTCCCACAGGCGTGGGCAAGACAGAACTCGCAAAGGCGCTCGCCGCCGAACTCTTCGACGACGAATCCGCCATGGTGCGCATCGACATGAGCGAGTACATGGAGAAGCACAATGTCTCCCGCCTCGTCGGCGCGCCGCCCGGCTACATCGGATACGAGGAAGGCGGACAGCTCACAGAGGCAGTGCGCCGCAAGCCCTACTCGGTGGTGCTGCTCGACGAAATCGAGAAGGCGCATCCCGACGTCTTCAACCTGCTTCTGCAGGTGCTGGACGACGGCCGCCTCACCGACTCCCACGGCCGCACTGTGAGCTTCCGCAACGCCGTTGTGATAATGACCTCCAACGCGCCGCGCGATTCGCTGAAGTCCATCTTCCGTCCCGAGTTCCTGAACCGCCTCGACGAGATCCTTGAGTTCAAGAGCCTCACGGAAGACCAGATCAAGGCAATCGTGAAACTGCAGCTCAAGGACTTCGCAGGACGCCTCGCGGAGCAGGAGATCGGCTTCGAGATTGACGAAGCGGGGCTCGACGTGCTGGCGAAAGACGGATACGACCCGGCGTACGGAGCGCGTCCCGTCAAACGCGCCCTCCAGCGCGACCTCGAGACGCCCATCGCCCGCTCCATCGTGGCCGGCAAGTATCCGCCCGGATCGACGGTCAAGATCACTGCGAAGAACGGCTCGCTCGTGGAGGCCGCATCATGACATTCAATCTGCACCATAAGGCCGTGACCACCTCGACAAACCTCGACGCGCGGGAGGGCGCGCCGGGGGATGTGTTCACTGCGGACGAGCAGACCGCTGGTCGCGGACGCCTCGACCACCGTTGGCTATCACCGCCAGGCAAGAACCTGATGATGAGCGCCGTCTTCAACGTGGACGGCCTCACACCGGAGCACGTCTCCTCCTTCCCGCTCATGGTCGGTCTAGCCGTACGCGACGCCCTTCTCGGCTTCATGCCTCCTCATGCGCCCAGAGTGCTGCTGAAATGGCCCAACGACGTTCTTGCAGACGGGCGCAAAATCGCGGGCATCCTCTGCGAACGCACAGGCGATCGCGTGATTGCGGGCATCGGCGTGAACGTCAACCAGACAGAGTTCAACGAGGAAATCGCCTCTTGCGCCACTTCGCTCGCCCTTCTTCGCGGCAACAACGACATGCGCGTGGAGGCGGTTCGCGACGCCGTGCTGGCCGCACTCAATTCGCGTTTCGAGACATGGCTCTCCGGTGGCTTCGCGGCCATGCATGCAGACTACGCCGCTGTGGACGCCCTTCGCGGGCACACCATCACCGTCCGCCAGACGGACGATGACGCCTTCCCTGTTCACGGTCTATGCGACGGCGTTGCTCCAGATGGAACGCTCATCGTTGCAGGCAAGTCAATCTTCGCAGGCGAAGCCCACATCCTAGCAAGCGGCGACATCAACACCTACGCGTGAAACGCGGCAGCGTGGACGCATGCTCAATCCAGCACTCGGTCAAACTCGCCGCCGCCTTCGCCGCTTTCGCCGGCATCGCCTGCATCCACCATCCGCATGGGGCGCACCTTCGGACGCGCGCCGAAAAGCACAGTGCCGAGACGAATCCAGGTGGCACCCTCCTCAACGGCCACGCGGTAGTCGTTCGTCATGCCCATCGACAGGCGAGGCAGCGAAACGCCGAACTCAGTCTCCATCTTGTCGCGCAGTTCGCGCAGACCGGCGAAGACCGGACGCGTCTCTTCGATCTTATCCTCTGGCGTGAAAGGCGCCATCGTCATGAAGCCTTCGAGCGTGAGACTGCTGCAGGAGAGTGCGCGCTCGACTGCTGCGGGAACATCAGCGGGACGCATTCCGTCCTTCGAACGCTCGCCGCTCATGTTCACTTCAAGGAGAATGTGCGGCCGCGCGCCGACCTCCTGCGCGATCATCTCGATGCGGTCGATGAGCGCGACTGAATCGACCGAATGGAAAGTCGAGAAGAGCGCGAGCGCGTGGCGCACCTTGTTCTTCTGGAGGTGTCCGATCAAGTGCCATTCAGGACCAGACACGGAAAGAGGCTGCTTCCATGCGGCCTCCTGCACCTTGTTCTCGCCAACAATGCCAAGTCCAGCCTCCCACGCCTCGCGCACCACTTCGGGTCCGTGAGTCTTGGTGACGGCAACGATTTCGACGTCCTCTGGGCGGCGGCCAGTCTTAGCGCATGCCGCCGCGATGACGGAATTCACCTCTTCAAGTATTTCTGGAAGCGGGCGCATGGTCATGCCTTCTTGAGCTCTGCGACTTCGGCCTTGAGCTCCTTGAGCTCGGCGCGCGTCTTCTGCAGCATCTTCGGGGCGAGCGTGATGGCGGCGAAGTCCTTCATCGACATCGCGGGCGCGCCGATCACGTACTTGACCGAACCGTCGAGCGACTGCGGCACGCCGGCCTGAGGCCCCACCTGCACGCCGTCCGCGATCTTTATGTGACCGGAGATTCCTGCCTGCGCCCAGATGAGGCAGCCCTGTCCGATCTGGGTGGACCCGGCCACGCCCGCCTGCGCGATGATGCCGGAGTAGCCCGCCACCTTCACGTTGTGGCCGATCTGCACGAGATTGTCGATCTTCGTCATCGGGCCAATGTACGTACGGCCGATGCGCGCGCGGTCGATCGTGGTGTTCGAGCCGATCTCCACGCCGTCGCCAAGCTCCACGATGCCGAGCTGCGGAATCTTCTCGATCTTCGGAACGCCGTTCTCGAAAGTGGTGTTGTAGCCATAGCCGTCGCCGCCCAGGCGCACGCCGCAGTGGAGGATCACGTTACGCCCCACCTTCGTGCCTTCGCGCAAAGTCACCTGCGGATAGAAGTGGCTTCCTGCACCGACGGTGCATCCCTCCCCGATGAACACCTGCGCCTCGAACACGCAGCCATCGCCGACCTCGCTGCCCTTCTCGATTATCGTGTACGCGCCGATGTGCACGCCATCGCCGAGCTTCACGCTTGGATCGACGATCGCCGTGGGATGCACGCCAGGGGCGCGCACGGGCGGGGGCGGGGCAAAGATTGCGGCGGCGGCCATGCAGGCATGGTTGGGATCGGCCAGGCGGATGATGGAACACGGCGCGCCGAGAGTCCAGTCGGGCGGCAGCAGCACGCACGACGCCTTAGTCTCGGCCACAAGCTTTACGTGCTTTGGGTCCTTGCAGAAGCTAAGGTCGCCCGCGCGCGCCTCTTCAAGGCCCGCGCAAGCGCACAGTTCCACGTCGTCCCCTTCAAGGACGCCGCCAAGTTTCTCGGCAAGTTCTGATGCTTTCATTTCGCTCCGTCTCCTTTGCTCGTCACTAGTATATCATATTTGGCGCGCAATGCGGGACAGTCATTTCAGTTCAACCGTTGCGCGGAAGAATCGATGCACCGAATTGGTCGGCGCGATCCATGCCTTGTCGGTGAGGTTCGTCTTGCCTTCCACGACATACTCACGCAGACTTCCGAGATACGGAATCGGCGTCACCTTAGGCTGGCCATTGTCCATGAAGATATTCAGCTTGAAATACGACGTCTGGTCAATCGGGGAGGAACCAGCAACATACTCCTCCCAGTCCGTGAAACCATCACCGTCGGTGTCAATGTCCAGCGAGGCGTTACCAAGATCATACATCTCACGCCAGGCCATGGGAACCGCCCGTTCGCCGGAAGCTTCTCCCGCTGCGAAATCCGGCATCCAGTTCACGCCGTCCAGCCATGCACAATCGTTCCCGTCCAATCCGGATTCGTTCTTCGCATAGACCCAGCTGAACACATGTCGCGCGCCATCGGCAACCGGATGCTCGAAATGCTTCCATCCCGTTTTGCCACTTATGGCACCGAAGCTATTCCCATCATCAAGGAACGTCAGCACATCGGAAGACTCCTCGCTTGAGGCCTTCCACCAGAATGAAAGCGTGCCAGGTCCTACCACCTCCATCTTGATGGTGGACGTAGCCGCATCGCCAATCGCACCGCTTCTCGCGGAAGCTTCGCCGTCTACGCTCACCGTCCTATCGATAACCCATGGAACGTCTCCGCCTACAATCCAATTGCGTGTACCGCCA
Source organism: uncultured bacterium (assembly GCA_946401765.1). GTDB lineage: Bacteria > Verrucomicrobiota > Kiritimatiellia > RFP12 > UBA1067 > RUG572. The sequence goes on from CAMIVJ010000102.1 coordinate 5,047, forward strand.
AGGACATCGCCAACCGTCTGGTCGCACCAGAGTGCGTAAAGCGTTGTCACTCCCGCCACCACGTTGGACCACGAGAACACCTGCACTCCCTGTCCGTTCGGCTGCGTCCACCACCCGCAGAACACCTTACCGTCCAATGTGGGATGCGGCAACGTGCCGTATGTTCCGCCAAGCGCATACACCCGAGTTGTGCCGTCCAAGAATCCCCCTTGCAAATCAAACGCAATCGTCATTAGTCCGCCAGGGACAAACTCCGCAACAGACACTTCGTCGAGGAACACACGCTGAAGCGGTCTCTCGACTGGATTCTCCCATTCCGCAACCGATGAAACTGGGTAACGCCCGTGGCGCGATCCTGCCACTTCTAGCCGGATTGCCTTGTAATGCACATCATCGTCTTTGGCAGACCACGAAAAGGATTGATATGTGACATTGGTGATTTCAAAGTCAATGATGCGATGCCAGCTTTCTGGTGTCAGCACCTGATCGTCGTCTGGATTGTTGGAACCATAGAGCGTCACCCAGGAGCTACGATGCGTGGAGTTCGTTTCGAAGGTGCGTGCGCGGAAGCTGACGTTGCCGATGCCGCTCTTTATCGGCGGACACTGAATGAATGAGTTGTTGGACATGTACGCACCAAGGTTCTGCTGATCGGCCAAACCAATCCCCTGTGCAGCAGAAGAGCCGTTGTCCGATTCGAGCGCGGAGAAGTTGAGCGAACCAGAAAGTCCATCCGGCGCGTCGAAGAGATAGGCAAAGCGCTTGTCGGCCGTGTTCCAGCCGGCAGTGTGGAAGTTCCACGCATACCAGCAACGCATGTCGATGGCGGGTTCGTCATAGCAGTATGCGCCATCAATCATAATCTGGCCATAGTTCAAGTCGCTGCTGTGCATCGCCTCCATCTCGCGGCAATGTCGAATCACGTTTTCGTCAACGACAAGACGCACGAGACCATGCATGGGAGCTCGGCAGCCAATGTAATGGGTGATCGTGCCGTTCTGGCGCTCGCTCTCCGACATGGAGGAAAAATCGAATGTGGCCACGGTGGTCCACCTGTAGTTCGAAGGCGGAGCGGTCGTGAGCGACTCTGAGACATCGCTCTCGGACGTGAGGTCCGTGCAAATCTGCAGAAACAGTCTCGCGTTCGCATCCGCATTGCGGTAGTTCGCACTGAACATAGAGATGCCATTCTCCAGATACGGCGAACGAATGCCCATGGCCCTCTCTTCAAAGCCGCGGCTCGGCTGCAACAGCACGCACTTCGTCGCGTCCGCGGCGTTCGTTACGACACCGCTCATGTACACCCATTTCGCCGCCTGGCCGTAGGAGTAACCAAGGCCGGGATAGTCTGGTGCACGCCAGCTGGACACCTCAATATTGTCCACCACCACATCAGTGCGCATGCCGTCGTACGAGCTGCCGCCCGTACGCAGGCGAACACGATAGTCCGACGACACGCGCGGAGTGAACTTGTATATGTTCGTAGAGAAGGTGCTGATTACATGCTCCATCCCGCTAGACTGCCATCCACCGTCGCCATATTCAGCCTTGAACTCGAGCCTGACCGTCTGATTGGTGGGAATATTTGCAGTGAGGTTCGACCGGCCGCCATTCGCGATGTTCAAGTTCGGATTAAACGTCCATCTGTCGCGATAGAATGCCCACTCTCCATTTATCAACCCTTCCGCCACTAATAATCCATTCTTTTTTATGTCAATGCCAGAGTCCCCGGTGACTAGTTCATGTGTTCGCATTGCCATGAATGTGGCGGCGCAGTCGGTGGAACCGATACCATAGGTTCCTCTTGTCAGAACGTTCTGGGAGTCTGTGAATTCTACCAGAGTCATCATATTGAGGTCGGTTTCCAGCATAATGCTGTCAAACCTCTTGCTCAACGCGCCACGCAGAAGAACCCGCGATCCGTCCCTGTAAATAAGCAAATAGGCATTCGAACCATGCGCCGAGGGCACGGCTGAAGATCCGGACGGAACAAGATAATTGCCGAAATTAGATATCGACGGCTGACCTGGCCCTGGCCTGGCATATGAATATTCCGTCACCGCCACAACATTCGAGGCAAGCAGAGTGGCGACCATTCCGTTTGACTTAGAAAGCCATTTGTATAGCGACGCGCATAGATGTTCGGGCCCGCAGCGCGTGATGCGGAACTCGTAGCATCCATCCAGAGGACTATAGTAGCCCACAAGCGAGACAGACGGTGTGCCGGGCGATATGTCAGGAGAGTTGCCTAGGTTCCCGCCCCCCTTGTGCCCCATTGCCAGCCGCGCGCTAAACGCATAATTCGTCATGGACGTACCAGCCATGTACCACGCGAAATCCTCAAAGCGCGGCTCCTGCGCCAGACGTGCCATGACCGTGACCGTGTCCACGCCCTGCGGCACTTCATCGTCACCAAATCCTTCCATACCTATCCAGCCTTGACCACCTCCCTCCATCTGGAGAGACATGTCGTCGGACAGGCCGCGCACCGCACGCACGAACTGACCATGGACGGCAGTCCATCCATTCGGCGTTCGATGGTCGTCGAATACTTTGTTGTACGGATACGTAATGTAGTCTTCAGTGTCGAACCGTTCCATCCATCTTGTATCTATAAAAGCAGGCGGCGTCCATTCATCCCCATTCATTTCGAGGACGAACTTCCTTTTCATCTCGGAAAAGCCAGTTGCGCCCATTCCTATTCGGCTCGTGTGCCCCACATAACCGGCGGCCGCATCAGTCCAGGTGTTGAAGTTCTGATATGCCGCATGAGAAACACTGAATGCCAACGTCTCGTCGTTGAACTCGATCTTCAAGTGCGTGGCGGCATCGTCCAGACGGCATGATATGTCATTGCGATATGCCAGTCCAACAGCGGATGTATATGGAATATGGGGCAGTTCCCCGTGGTCGTAGTACCATGCGTTGGTACGGCACAAGTAGCCGACGCTCATTTCGTTCGCGAAAAGCTGCTCGCCTTGGAAGTGGAATGAAAGCGTCTCGCCCGCCATGTTCTCCGGCACATAATAGTGGACGCGCCAGGTGTGGTCGCCCACGAGCTCCATCTGTAAGTCCTCCGTTCTGACGCTATCGGCGCCGTTCGTCGTCACGCTGGTGCATAGCTTCACCCACCTGTAGTCGCTAGCGCCCTCGCGGATGCGCGCGAAGTAGTGGTTTCCAAGCGCAGGCGTGAGGGAGTCATCAGCAACCTCCAGCCTGTTTGTAACGGCTGTAATTGCCTCGGTCCATGCCCTCGTCGTCCCTGGCACGCGGCCAAACACGCTCGTCGAATCGTTCGCATAGTCGCACGCCGCATAATATGGAGCCATCACGTTCGCCGTGTAAAAGTATTCCAGATCGCCAACATCTGCAAGCGGGATGCCCGCAACCGACACAAGTTGCGTATTGGCCGGGAAATCCAGAAAGTCCACACGCCCGGCAACAGTCACGTTCTTGTTGGTTGTCAGTGTGATTAAATTCCAGGCGCTGATCTTCTGGTCCAGATAACGCCACCTATAGTGGAAACGCGGCATGGTAAGACGTAGATTCTGAGTTGTATCCTGAAAATTGGTGACCCACGAAAAATGGAGAGACGTGTTGACGATCGCATCAGCACACGATAGAAAAGGCCTGTCGAAGTCTCCCACGCAGCCAACCACGCTTGTGCCAGCAAGCAAAGGATCGTATGCTTCCCCATATCGTTCAAGGCGAACTGTTGCCGGCGGATAGGACGCAATGATG
>CAMIVJ010000103.1 GCA_946401765.1 uncultured bacterium
GCGGCACGCCCTGGCGCATCATGTTCGCGCCCATGAGCGCGCGGTTCGCGTCGTCATGCTCGAGGAACGGGATGAGGCCGGCGGCGATGGAGATCACCTGCATAGGCGCCACGTCCATGTACTGGACCTCGCTCACGGGCTTGTCGCAGAACTCGGTGCGGTAGCGGCAGGTCACGCGCTCCTCCGCGAACGTCCTGTCGGCGTTCAGCGGCGCGTTGGCCTGCGCGATCACATACTGCTCCTCCACGTCGGCGGAGAGATACTCCACGGTGTTCGTCACCTTGCCGTTGCGCACCACGCGGTAGGGCGTCTCGATGAAGCCGAACCTGTTGATCGTCGCGTAGAGGCCCAGCGAGGAGATGAGGCCGATGTTCGGGCCTTCGGGCGTCTCGATCGGGCAGATGCGGCCGTAGTGCGAGGGATGCACGTCGCGCACCTCGAAGCCGGCGCGCTCGCGGGAGAGGCCGCCAGGGCCGAGAGCCGAGAGACGGCGCTTGTGGGCGAGGCCCGAGAGCGGGTTCGTCTGGTCCATGAACTGGCTCAGCTGCGAGCGGCTGAAGAACTCCGTGACAACGGACGAGAACGTCTTCGAGTTCACGAGGCGCTGAGGCGTGAGCGGACCCTGGTTCTGCTGCGCGTCATGCGTGGTGAAGCGCTCGCGGATGAGGCGCTCGGTGCGCGCAAGGCCCAGGCGGCACTGGTTCTCCAGAAGCTCGCCCGCAGTGCGGATGCGGCGGTTGCCGAGATGGTCGATGTCGTCCACCTGCTCCTTGCCCATGAAGATCTTCAGCAGCAGACGGATCGCCTCGATCACCTCGATGCCGCTCTCGTGGAGCGTGCGCAGCTCCTCGGGCACCTTGCCGGAGAGGCCGAGCTTCTTGTTGATCTTGTAGCGGCCAACGTAACCAAGGTCGTAGTGGGCAAGCTCGAAGAAGAGACGGCCCATCATCTGCTTGGCGTTCTGCGCGGTGGCGGGGTCGCCAGGGCGCATGCGCTTGTAGATGTCCTTGAGCGCGTCCTCCTCGTTCTGGATGCCGAGCTTGGCGTCCTCGCGCAGCGTCTTGATGAGCGTGCCGTTGTCCACAGAAACGTCCACGACGTCGATCTTGCCGATGCCCGCTTCACGGAAGTTTTCCATCATCTTCGGCGTAACGGGGTCATAGCGGCGGGCCAGCACGGCGTCGGAGGAGGCATCCACGACATCCTCCTTCATGACGCGCATGTGGAGCTCCTTCTCAGTCCAGCTGCGAGACGTCTCTAGCGTGTCGAAGTCGTAGAAGAGCTTGAGTATCTGCTCGTCAGAACCGTATCCGAGCGCGCGCAGAAGCGTGGTCGCGAAGAACTTCCTACGACGGCGGCGCTGGTCCATGTGGCACCACAGAAGATCGCTCGGGTCGAACATGATCTCGATCCATGTGCCGCGGTCGGGAATGATCCTCACGCTCAGAAGCGGCTGGCCGTTGGCGTGCATCGTGCGCTCCGTGGATATGCCGGGCGAACGGTGCAGCTGCGACACTATCACGCGCTCCGCGCCGTGGATCACGAACGCACCGTCTTCCGTCATAGCGGGGATATCGCCGAGGAACACCTCCTCCGTCTTCGCCACATCGCCGTCCTTGAGCGTGAACGTGGCAACGAGAGGCTTGGAGTAGGTCTCGCCCTCGTAGAGCGCCTGCTGGTACGTGTACTCAGGCGGGTCGAGCCGGTACTTCACGAAGTCCAGCACATAGCGGCCGTCAAAGCTCGCCACGGGGAATATCTCGTGGAAAATCGCCTGAAGACCCTTCTCCTCGCGCTTCGCTGGCGGAACATCCTCCTGAAGAAAGTCATGGTAGGACTTCGTCTGGATCTCGATCAGATCCGGCGGATCGTACGTATTCTGCAGTTTGCCGAATACCTTGCGCTCTGCTTTCATTGGCTTACCTTTCAGTTTCTCACTGATTGCTTTTAGAAATTGATGAAATGACTTTTCACCGCGAATGAAGTGTGGTAAGCGACCACTTTGTTAACTGTTTCAGCGGTGAAGGAATAGTATAGCATTATTCTGGCATACATACAAGGGGGTAAAATTAAAATTTTGCGCCTGATACATTTTGAAAATAAATACCGCTTCAGGGTATGGGGAAGTCCTGAAGCGGCAACGGACGGTTGGTTGGCTTTGTCCACTTATGAGTAGGCAGCGCCTGCCGAGAATCTACACACTAGAGAAGTTTTTTTCATTGCCCCAAAAACAAAAGTGCCTGGCACCCAAAATCAGGCCCCAGGCACTTATCACTAGGCACTAGGCACTAATCACTTGGCCGGCCCGATCTTCACGTTGCGGAAGTACGGCTTGGCGCCGCCATGCATGCCCTGGAAGCCGATGCGGCCCTTGGTGGCGAGGTCGGCCCACGGACGGCTCAGCCACGGCGGGATATTCGTGCCGTCGGGGTTCTTCTTCGCGTCTGTCCACTTGGAGAGGTCCGCGTCGATCGTCTTCACGCCGTTGACAGTGACAACGATCTTCTTGCCCTTCGCCGTAACGGTCATCGTGTTCCACTCGCCTGCGGGCTTTGCCGGCGTGGCGAGAGGCGCGAGATGGCCGTAGAGGCTCGAGTTCTTGAGATAGCCCGGATCCTTCTTCCACTTCTCATGGTTGTCGTCCAGCAGCTGGATCTCAACGGAGTTCGGAATCCAACTCGACCCGGCGCACTTGTCGCTGGGGCAGTAGATGATCACGCCGGAGTTGGCGGCGGGGTCGAGCTTGTACTCGAACGAGAGCGTGAAGTTCTCGTACTCCTTCGCGCTCCAGATCGCAGCGTCCTTGCTCGCGGTGAGCACGCCCTGGGCGTCTTTTGTCCACACGCCGGACGCAAATGCGTCGTCGGCCCACTTCATCGGCTCGAGCTGCGAACTGCAGCAATCGGCCGCATAGCACGCGGCGCAGAGCGCCAGCGCGGAGAATCCAATGATTTTCTTCATCTTCTTTTTTTCCTTTCTTTTTCTCCCCAAACTCTCTAGCGTATCTCGAGGCGCACCATCACCGCGTCATGGTCGCTCGGGAAAAGGCCTTCTGGCCTGTCGGCGCACGTCACGTGGCGCAGCACGCGCACGTTGCCGCTTGCAAATACGTAGTCGATCCTCACCTTGTTCTCCGGCTGATAGCCGTGGAACGTGCGCAGAGGCCCCTCGTGCGGCTTCTCCGTGCGGAAGAGCGTGTCGTACAACGTCTGCGACGCCGCGAATATCGGGTGCTCAAACGTCACTTCGCTCGAAATCTGCGGGCCACATCCCTTCAGCAGCTTCTTCTGCTCCTCGGCGGGAATCCTCTCGAAGCTGTCGTTGAGGTCGCCCGTGAGCATCACCGTCTCTCCCTGCGCTATGCGCTCCATCTCGGCGAGCAGCGCCTTCATGCCCATCACGCGCGCATGGGGGCTGATGTGGTCGAGATGAGTGTTGAAGTAGCGGAAGCGGCGGCCGGTCTTTACGTCGCGGAAGAGCCCCCATGTGCAGGTGCGGGTGCAGGCGGCGTCCCACGACTTGGAGCCGGGCTCGCGCGGCGTCTCGGAGAGCCAGAACGTGTCGGTGCCAAGACACTCGAAACGGTCCTTCCTGTAGTAGATGCACATCGCCTCGCCCTTGTCGTCGGGTTCACGCCCAAGCCCCACGCGCGCCCAGCCGCCGCCAAGGGCCGCGTCGAGGTCGTCGCGCTGCCCCGGGGTGGCCTCCTGCACGCCCATTATGTCGAAGGCGTGGTCCTTGATCACCTTCACCACGCGTGGAAGGCGGTTGGACCATGCGTTGTCGCCGCTGTCGGCCGGGCAGCGGATGTTGAACGAGGCAAGGTTGAACGGCTCGCTTTCGCCGGATGCAAACGGCGCGTAGAGACGGGTCTTCGCAGAGTCGCGCGCCGCGTACTTGCGCCACAGGGAGGCGTCGCAGAGCATCGGCATGAACACGCCGCCGATCACGCTGCGGCCGATGAAGTGCTGGTACTTGCCGCTGTCGGTCCAATACCAGTCGGAGAATGCGACGCGGCTTGGCGACTCGTCCACAAAGCGGTAGAGGCCGTCAATGAGCGCGTCGAAGTCGGCACGGCGGCCGGTGAGCGTGGCGCACCACACAAGCCAGTCGGCCTTTGTCCAGAGCTTGCGGCTGTCAAGCGGCAGGCCGAACGGCTGCAGGAGCGCGCGGTACGCCTTCATCTCGGATTCGGCGACTTCCTGCGGGAAGAGTCCAAGGCCGAGCACGCGGTCCCACGCGAGGTTGTACTTCATCGACCACGAATCGGCCACGTCGTACGCGAGGCGGTAGCCGCCCTCGCGCCCGCCCTTCGCCGCCTCCATCCACTTCGGCACCATGTCGCGCGCGAGCTTCGCGTACTTCTGCGCCGTCGCGACATCGCCAACGCCCTCGGCAAGGCGCGCGTAGCACGCAAGCGCCACGATCGACTTCACGGCAAGGTTGGCGTTGTGCGCGAGATGGCCCGCAAAGTCGTCCGTGCAGAGCTGGCTGCCGGGATCGAAGCCGAACTTCGCGAGGTACTCGGCCCATTTCGTCACGAGCGGCCACCATCCGGCCGCGAAGCTGACATCGCCCTCCACGTGCGCAAGCGCGGCGAGCGATATTATCATGTTGCCGCACTCCTCCACGGGCATCAGCACGCTCTCCTTCTTGCCCTTCTCGCCGCCGCCGTAGATCTGCCCTTCCGCGATGGGATAGAGGCCGAGGTCGTGCGGCGCGAAGGACCACGGCCAGCGGGAGTGGCTTGCGTACACCAAGACGGGCGCGAGCGTGGCGCGGAAGAGGGTGGGGCTCACGAGCAGAAGATGCGGCGCCTGCGGATAGAGCACGTCCACCGTGCCCACGAGTCCGCCCGAGCCCTGCTCCTTCGAAAGGTAGATGGGCTGGTTGTTCTTGTCCGCCACAAGCTTGCAGGCAGCGAACGACTGGCGGTATGCAAGGCTCGCGATCTTCGCGTACTTCTCGCCGCCCACGCGCGCCAGATCCTGCGCGAACTCGGCGTCGAAGGCGTCAAGGCGCGCAAGCACGTCCTTGCGCTCCACCACGGCCTTCGCGAGCATGGACATGAAAGCAAGCCCGTTGCGGCGCCACCACGCGGGAAGATCCTCGCCGAAGAACCGCATCGACTTCACGTCGTCGTACGCGAGAAGGAAGTGCGCCTCGCCGCCCCTCGGCTCGCTCGGGCCCACCAGCCACGCCCAGCCCCAGTCGCAGCGCACGCGGTCGCCGCCCTTGGCGAGCGGCTTCTGCTCGGCGCGGCCGATCGACATCGCCGGCAGCTTCGCCACCATGCAGCGGTTTGTGACCATCTGCGCCTTGTCGTCGTTCGTCGCGAGCGCAGGCGAGATGGAAGCGTTGAGCCGCCATTCCTTCGCGCCCTCCACGCGCGCAGTCACGTATGCGACTGGACGCGAGAACACGTCGAGATCGTCCACGAGCTTCGCAGTCGAGAACACAAGCGTCGCCTTGAGCGATCCCTCTGCGAAAGTGCACACCGTCTGGAGCGGACGCACCTCCACGCCCGTCTGAGGAAGCGCCGGCACGCCCTTCGGCTCGAGCCCGCACAGCCTCCACGTCTTTCCGTCTGCCGTCAGCGTCACCGAGATCGGCTGCTTCGCCCCCGTCCAGTGCGCAGTCTCCGCGTCCGTCAGCCTGTCCGCCGGACTCCACACGCTGAAGAACGGATCAACCGACACAAGCGGCACGGCCGGCGGACGAAACGCCAACGCCATGATCGGCATAGCCGCAAGAACCGCCACCAGCGCCCTGTTTCCAGACTTCTTCATGCCCTACATCCCCTTCCGCTACAGCGCTCCGCCGTTCTTCTTCGCAAGCTTCTGGAGCTTGTCCGCAAGCTTTAGCTTCTCCACCGCGCTCACCAGGTCCACGTAAAGCACTCCCGCCAGATGGTCGGTCTCGTGCTGGATGGCGCGCGCGAGAAAGCCGCGGACCGTCACCATCTGCGGCATGCCTTTGACGTCAGTGTACTGGCACGTCACCTGCTCGGCGCGCACGACGTTCGCTCCCATGTTGGGGAAGCTCAGGCAGCCTTCCTTGCCATCCTGCGAGCCCTCCTTCGCCACGATCACCGGGTTGAACATCACAAGCGGCATGGCGACCGAGGCGTTGAACGCCTTCGTCTCGTCGTCCGCCTCGCAGCTGGCGGGCACGTCGATCACGCACATCGACTCCGTGCGGCCCACCTGCTGTGCTGCAAGGCCCACGCCCTTCGCCTTGTACATCGTCTCAAGCATGTCCGCCGCCAGGTTCCGCAGCGCGGGCGTGACGGACGGCACGGGCACCGCCGCCTCGCGCAGCACCTTTGAACCGTACTTTACGACATCAAGAACCATCTCGTCTCCAGCCTTTCCCTCGCATGAAACCGCACATCACGACAACCCGGTGGAGCCAAACCCGCCGGCGCCCCTCTCGGTGGCGTCCAGCGCCTCCACCTCCACAACCTCCGCGCGCGCCACCGGCGCCACGACGACCTGCGCGATCCTCATGCCCTTCTCCACAGTGAACGGCTCATCTCCGAAATTGGCGAGTATCACGCACACTTCGCCCCTGTACCCGGCGTCGATGGTGCCCGGCGCGTTCAGCACCGTCACTCCATGCTTAAGCGCGAGGCCGGAGCGAGGACGCACCTGAGCCTCGGCGTCGGGCGGCAGCTGGAACGCAAGCCCCGTACGCACACACGCCCTACCGCCAGGCGGCAATACAAGCGTCTCGACAGAATGAACGTCCATCCCGGCATCGCCGGGATGGGCGTAGCTCGGCAGCTTTGCCGAAGGATCAATCCTCAGAACCGGCAGCTTCATCGCGGGCCTTGACGGACGCGAAATCGGCGGGCTCGAATCCCATGCGGTTCAGATTCCACTCCTGCCAGGCCGCAGGCAGCGTCATCATCGCGCCGCGCGAAATCTCGTCGCGCAGCTGCGAACGCACCATCTGCACCTGCGCGGCGTCGCCGGGCGTGCGGTCCACCACGTACACCACAAGGCCGCGCGTGGGGCTCGCCGTGTTGATGAAGTCGGAGAGCTGCCCCTTCGCGAGCTTCATCGTGGCGCGCGGCACGTACGTGGCGTCGCTGAACGAATTGTACTGCGTGGACGCCACGGAGAAGACGATCTGCGTGGACACCGTCGCGTCCGTGAACATCTTCTCGTCGAACGGCTTGCCCTTCGCGAGCTCGGCCGCCACGAGGGCGCGCGTCTTCTCGACGTTCGCCTTGAACGCCTTCTTCTTCGCATCGGCGAGAGCGTCGGCGCGGATGTGCTCCTTAGCCTCGGCGAAGGTGGGCACGTGCGCCTTCACGAAGCTCGCGCGCTCGACGAGGTACACGCTGTCCTTGCCGGCCACCACGCCGTACCTCAGGTCGGCGGAATCAGGATCGAGCTCGGCCACCGCCGCGGAGAAGCCGTCGCATCCAGGAGCGATCTGGTTTGCGCGCACCATGAAGCCCTTCACGAAGCCGCGTCCGTCTAGGGCGAACGGCTTGGAGGTCTCAACCTTCACCTTCTCCTCGGCCGCGATCTTCTCGAGACGGTCGACCTTGGGGTCGAACGCCTTGTCGTCCTGCGGATACACGCGGAAGAGGAGGTTCGTGCGATACGCCTCGATGGAGGCGGCGAGCTTGAGGTCGCGCTCCACGATCGGCCACGCCTTCTCGAGGCTCATCACCTCGGTGACGGTGTTGGTGCCCTTCTTCGTTGTCACCTTGAAGCGGCTCTCGTCCTGCACGACGTCCCAGTGGTTGCTCACCTCCTCGGCGGCGATGGTGAACTGCGCGAGGCGGTTGGTGGCGGCCGCGTCGAAGCGGGCGTACTTCACCGTCACGCAGTCGGGAAGCGCGATGGAGTTGGTGTTGTCGTTGTAGTAGGCCTCGATGCCCTTGTCGTCGATCGTGACCTTGGCGGCGTCCTTGTCGGTGAACGTGGCCACGCGCACGGTGAACTTGTCGGTGACGTCGTTGATGGCGGTCTCGAGCTCCGCGGGGCTAGCCCACGCGGCGCTGCCCAGCACCACCTGCTGGAGCTTGCCGAGAGTGAGGCGGCGCTTGAGGTACTCCTCGAAGAGCTCAGGCGACATTCCGTTCTCGCGCAGCAGCATCTCGTAGCGCTGAAGGCTGAAGGCGCCGCCTTCGTCCTTGAACGCCGGGTCGCGGCGGATCTGCGCGCGCACGTCCTCGTCGGATGCCTCAAGCTTGGCGCTCTTCGCCACGGCGAGCGCGGCGGCGTTCTGCCATGCGCGGCGGTTGACCTCGGCGGCTGGGGTCTTGTTGTCGCGCCCGCGGCCGAAGCCGCGCACGTCGTTCACCAGACGGTTGAAGAACGCGCCCGACACGTCCTTGCCGCCAAGCTTGCCGGCTGAGTTGGACGACGGCCTGCCGCTCTCTCCGTCTCCCCTGAATAGGAAGTCGAACGCGAAGAACACCGAGATCGCTATTGCGAATACGCCCCACACCCACTTGTTCTTGATGAGGCGGTTGAAATGATGAATGACCACTTTGCTGTCCTGTTCTTTACTTGTTTTACACGATGCCGTCGCGTTGTTGCAGGCGGCGTCAAATCAGATCGTCGTCGTCCGACTTCTTCTCCTCCTTGGGGGCGGCGGCGGGCTTCTGGTCGTCGTCGGGCTTCACCTCGACCGTCTCGGTCTCCTCGTCCCTGGCCTTGCTCTTCGCGGCCTTGTCGTCCTCGGCGGCCTTGGTTGACACCACCAGCTCGCCGGAGTTGACG
>CAMIVJ010000104.1 GCA_946401765.1 uncultured bacterium
TGCCGGCGAGCAGGCCCTCCTTGCGGGCGAGGTCGCGGGCCGTGTCGAGGGCCTGATCGTCCGTCACCACGCAGATGTGCGAGTATATCTGCGTGTTGAGGTTGTCCGGAATCAGCCCGTCGCCTATGCCCATCTGAAGATGCGTGCCCACGGTGCCGCCTGCGAGTATCGCGGCGTTCTTCGGCTCCACGGCCCATATCTCGATGTCGGGGTTCAGCGCCTTGAGCACCTCTCCGATTCCGCTCAGCGTGCCGCCCGTTCCCACGCCGGAGCAGAAGCCGTGTATCGGCCGCGCCGCCTGCTCGACGATCTCTAGCGCCGTGTGGTGGCGGTGCACCGCGGGATTCGCAGGATTCGAGAACTGCTCGGGCACGTACACGCGCGGATTCTCGCGGGCCATCCGCTGGGCGATCGCGCTGCACTCAGCTATCGCGTCGCCGATGTTGCCCGCGTCGTGCACAAGCACCACGCGCGCGCCGTAGTGGCGCACGAGCTTGCGGCGCTCCTCGCTCACGCTGTCGGGCATCACGATGACGGTCTCGTATCCCTTCACCGCTCCCACGAGCGCAAGGCCGATTCCCTGGTTGCCGCTCGTGGGCTCCACGATGATTGAGTCGGGATGCAGACGGCCGCGCCTCTCGGCGTCCTCGATCATGTTGAACGCCGTGCGCGTCTTTATCGACCCTCCCACGTTCAGGGCCTCGAACTTCACCAGCACCTCGGCCGAATCCGCATCCACCATGCGGTTGAGCCGCACTAGCGGCGTATGGCCAATGGCTTCGAGAACCGTGTTGCAGACCATCTCTCTACAGAACCTTTCGAATTGCAGTTGTCCTATGCGCCGCGGCGCGCCGCCTCTTCGAGGATCGCGCGCGCTGTCTTGACTCCGATGCCGAAGCGGCGCGTGCCGGCCGCATACATCTCGAGAAGCGCGTCCAGAGTGCGCACTCCTCCGGCCGCCTTCACGCCGCACCGATCGCCCACCGTGCGCTTCATCAGCGTGACGCGCTCGAGCGTGGCGCCCGTTGGAGCCCAGCCAGTGCCGGTCTTCACCCAGCTCGCGCCAGCATCCGCGCACCAGTTGCACGCGCGCACGATCTCCTCGTCGGTGAGCCAGTGGCACTCGAGGATCACCTTCACGGGGCGCCCCGCCGCGGCGTCCACCACGCTCGCCACGTCGTTCACGTACTCAGCCCTGTCGCCCGCCTTCAGCCAGGCTATGTTGTTCACCATGTCCACTTCGTCGCACCCGAGGCGCACAAGCTCCTTGGCGGTCTCGGCCTTCACGTGCGTCGTCTCCGCGCCGCCGGGGAATCCGCTCACACTCGCCACCTTCACGCCAGTTCCAGCGCCTAGCTTGCGCTTCATGTAAGGCACGTGCGCCGGCAGGCAGAACACCGCCGCCACGCCGAACTCGCGCGCCATGTCGCAGCACGCGTCGATGTCCTCTCGCGTGCTCTGCGCCTGGACGGCGCTGATGTCCATCATCTTCGCTATCTCTTCGACAGTCATCATCTTTCCCCCATGGGTCCCTGAAACGTCACAGGGCGAGCTTAAGGATCTCGGCAAGCGCCTCGGCCGTGACGGGCGGATTCGACGCGAGAACGCCGTCCGCGTTGAACGAGACAGTCTTCACGCCTTCCACGATACCTGGAATGTCCGCCTCGCCCACGCCCTTCTCGGAGAGCGTCACCGGCACGCCGCACTTCCTGATGAACGCCTTGAAGTCGGCAATCGGCATTATCTCGCGCTCGAAGCGCTCGTAGGGGGCGGGCTTGATCTTCTTGTGGTACGTCATCCATGCGGGCATAACGATCGCGAGGGACGAGCCGTGGTTGATGCCGTGGCGCGATGTGAGCACGTGGCCAACCTGGTGCATGGGCGTCCAGGCGTCGCCGGGCGAGGCCCAGCCGTTGAGGCCGCACGTAGCGGCCCACATAAGCTCGGCGCGCGCGTCGGCGTCCGTTGGATTCTCGAGGACAATCGGCAGGTTCTTGACGATCGTGCGGATCACGCCGAGCTGGAACTCGTGCAGCAGGTCGCTCTTGGGCTGGCCGTTCACGAATATCTCCAGCACGTGGCTGATCGCGTCGATCGCGCCGCACGCAGTCTGGAAAGGCGGCAGCGAGTAGGTGAGCTCGGGGTCGAGGATGGCAGTGCGCGCGAAGAGGCAGTCGGCCCAGATGTAGCTCTTCTGGCGGCGCTCGGTGGAGCTCACCACGGAGCACATGTTCATCTCGCTGCCGGTTGCGGGAAGCGTGGGGATGAGCAGCAGCGGCAGCGCCTTTTCTGGCGGCTGCGCCGTAACGTGCGAATGGCTCGCGTACACCATGTTCCAGAGGTCACCGTGCGTGTAGAGAACGCCTGCGGCGACGGCCTTCGCGGCGTCCATCGCGCTGCCGCCTCCAACGCCCACAACGAAGTCGGCGCCAAACGTCTTCGCCGCCTCGACTCCGCGCGCCACCATCTCGATGGGCGGATTGGGAACGACCTCGAGAAACTCCTGCGTCTCCACGCCCTCGGCCGCGAACAGCTCCTTGAGCCGCGCGAGCGTGCCGGCAACGCTTCCGTCGCCATAGCTCACTACGAACGCCCTTTTGCCCAGCTTCGCACCTTCCGCGCCCGCCTGGACAAGCGTGCCCGCGCCGAATACAACCTTCACCGGATTGTGGTATGTGAAACCGTTCATCTTATTGTTTTCTTCCTTTCTTGCCAACAGCTAATATTATAACCTATTCCCCCGCCGCAGTCACTTCCAATTTTTACGGCGCATGAGGTCTTAAAGCTCGGCCATCAGCGCGCCGTAGTCGATCTTCGAGGCGTGGCGCGGATCACGCGGAATGTGCGCCACGATACGGATGTCATCGTGCGGAACACGCGCCTTGTCAAGTCGCGCCGCCTCCGCCTCGGCTGCGCGCGGATCGCCGCTCTCAAGAACGAGGACGGCTCGTCCGTCGGATGCACGAACGACAGTCCCGGCCGAGCTTGCCGAAAGACCGGCAAGCTCGTGCTCGACAAGCGCCGGATAGCACCATGCGCCGTCAGCCGTGCGGAACACCCGGCTCGCTCGCCCGAGCAGATAGAGCCTGCCGTCGACCATCCGCCCCGCATCGCCCGTGCGGTGGTAGATTCGCCCGCCGACGCGGATCTTGTTCGCGCGCACCGCCTCCGGGTTCTTGTAGTAGGTCGTGAGGACATGATCTCCCGCGACGCAGATTTCGCCGGCTTCGCCCTTTCCGCTCTGCGCCGCCCGCCACGCTTCGTCCGTCATTTCGTGATCGAGCTTTACGTCAAGACGGATGATTGCGAGATCAAGGAACCGGCTCACCGTTCCTGCGGGAATCCCGAGCGCGACATCCGCCGACGCGAGTTCTTCGCACGGAATAGACGCAATCGGCTCGACTTCGGTGGAACCGTAGACGGCAATGACGCGCGTCCCCTTGAACACGGCGGAAAGCTCCGCGGCGAATTCCGGGAATACCGCCGCGCCGCCGACGTGCAGCGCGCGCAGTGTGGGAATCGGATTCCCTTCACGCGCGGCTTCGGCGAGCCGCCGGTAGAACGCGGGAGAGCCGGCCGTCGTCGTCACGCCGGCGCGACGCGCCTCGGCGGCAATGCGCGCCGGATCGATGTCCGCGGGATGCGCCGGATTGAAGTCCGGTATGAGCGTCGTCACGCCGCAGGCAATGTTGTTGAGCGCGAAGATCGGAAGCGTCGCGAGATCGACATCCCCTTCGCGCACGTCCAACGAGGCCGAAAGCGCCTCGTGCTGCGCCCAAAGGAAACCGCACGACCGAAGAGCCGCCTTCGGAACGCCTGTTGAACCAGTCGTGAACGTGATAAGCGCCGGATCGTCCGGCGAGCATGCCGCCGGAACGAAACCGCAGTACGCCATTCTGCGTCCGAATCCGGGGAAAAGCCGCACGGGAATCCTTCTCAGCGCGCGCGAGCGCAGCAGCAGGAGATACGCCTTCGGAACGGCTATGTACGCCTTCGCCTCAGCAAGCTGCGCCGCGTAGTCGAGGCGCTTCGGATCGGCCCATGCGTCGAGAAACACCGCGACCGCGCCAACGGCGAACACCGCAAGAAGGATTTCGTAGAGGCAAATGCCCATCGGAACGAAAATGACGATGCGCTCGCCCTTCCCGATTCCGCGCCGGCGCAGCTCCGCCGCGCGGCGTTCGACACGGATGCGGAATTCGCCGTAGGCGAGCGTCTTGCCGCGGTGTATCAGCGCGATGCGGTCGGGCGCCTCTTCGGCGAAACGCCGGAGGCAGCTGAAGAGGTTGGCTTCGGTTGTTGCGGTCATCACAGATCCTTTTCGTAGAGCCGATAGCGGCGGCAGATCCGGGCGTGCGCGTGGTTGCCCATGTTGGACGAGATGTTGTCCTCGTGCATCAGCGCATGGTAGGCAAGTTTGAACCCGTCTTCGTAGGCCGACTTCGTCATCCAGTCGACGAGAAGTCCGCCGAGTCCGCGGCAGTCGGAATACGGCAGCACGGCAATGGTCTTGAGGACGTACTCCGTCCCCGCCGGGGCATACGGATTCGGAAACCCGAACACGAAGCCGACGGGCGTTCCGTCCGCGCGCCGCCCTATCACAGCGTCGTGCGGACGCAGACGGGAGACGATCGGACGATATTGCGCGAAGAACTCCTCACGGGTTATCGGAGCGTAGAGATAGTTGTTCCTGAAGCTCACGACGGACACGTCGAATATCGCGTTGAGCTCGTCGTCAAGACGGTCGGGGCGGAAGTCCGACGCGGTGATTCCGCGTGCGGACATTATACGCTTCGCCTTTTCGAGACGAGGGAACGAGTCGGGTCCGAGCGGGAAGCACGACGACGTGTAGTTCGCGATGATGCGATACCCGAGCGACTCCCAGAGCGCGCAGTAGTAGGCCTGGTTTCGCGGCTCGAGCGGGAAACGGCACGGAGCCCCCTCCGGCAGCGCAAGCCTGTAGGGCGCCCATGTCGTGCCGTTCATCGGGCCAACCACCCTTCCGTATCCATCCGCGCGGATGCGTTCCTCACACGCGCCGAGAACCGCCGCAGCGCATTCCGCGTCGTCGATGCACTCGAACGAGCCGATGAGTCCAGGCGTCTCGCCGAGATACCTGACGTCCGGGTTCGTCCAAACAGCCGCACGCGCCAGCACCGCGCCGGATGCGCCGCGGACGATGAAGAACGGGAGTCCGTCCGGCGCGCGCTCGAGGTCGTAGCGCTGACCGTACAGGCGGCGCGGAAGCTCTTCGAAAAGTCCGCGCGTTTCAGGCGACAGCGTGTGGCATTCAGCGTTTTTCATAGGTCCTCACGGCAATGAAGGAGACGATCAAGGATACGGCGTATACAGGCGTCGAGATGCGGAGGTCGGACCATCCGCCGAGCTTTTCGGCGAGGTTGAATCCCATCACCGTCAGGAACGGCAAGGCGGCGAGCGCGAACACGGTGCGCACCTCCGCGAGACGGAGCGGGTGGCTGTAGTGCGCGGCAACCGCGCCCAGCCAGGTCATAAGCCCCCACCACGGCGAGTGGAGTCCGCTTGCGAGATAGACGAGCAGCGCGGTCACGACGCGTCCGGAGCCCTGCATCACGCCGAGAATGCGCATTGGTATGCAGACGGCGAGAATGGAAACCGCGAGGTATGCGATCTGGTGCGCCATCACGACGACGTCCGGATGCGCGTTCTTGATGAGGATCGCCATCACGCCGATGGGGATCGCGAGGTTGTCTGCGCCGCCGAGCGAGACGGACTCGAACAGCGTCACGATGGCGCCGATCATGAAGGCGAGGAGGGATGCCTCGAGCGCGGGCATGCCGAGGCCGAGCAAAAGTATGTGCTGCACGAGCGCGTACGTCACGAGGAAAAAGAAGAACGAGCCCTCTATCGAGCGGTAGTCCTCTCCGTCGACGCGGTAGCGGAACCGTCCGTACCGTTCGCCGACGAGCGCCGCCGCGGTATCGGAGAGCGCGAGCACGGCGATTGCGATTCCGTAGAAGGCGAAGCAGTCGTAGAAAGTCGCGAGCAGGTAGCAGACGTAGAGCGCAACCGGATGCAGCACGCCCCCGTAGGAGCGCCGCTTCACGTCGTTGACGGCATGAAGCTGTCCGCGGTGTCCGAGCCAGAGGATGAGCAGGAAGAATCCGCCGCAGATCACAAGGACCGACCAGTGCGAATGGAACAGCACGGGGAAAAGCAGCGCCGTGACGCATCCGCCGATATGCAGCAGCTTGCGCGACTGCTCCGGCGAGAGGACGCCCGTGCGCCGGAGAAGTTCCCCGAGCGCGAAGACGGCACCTGTCGCGACGGCCAGCACGGCCGCGCCGATGCATTCACGAATGAAGAATGTCCACATGGTATGCTCCGTAGAAAAACGCCTGGTTGTCTGCGAAAAGCCTGTCTGCACGCGCCGCGTCGCGCGTGAAGCGGTCCGGCCGCACGTCCGTCAGCATGCGCGGAAGCATCATGTTGTAATAGGCGAACACCGCACCCGGCGCAGAACGCGCCAGGAGCTCGTCAACGGTCGCGCGGAAGAGGTCCGGGCCCATGTACTCGAAGATGTCCGAGAGGTTGAAGAAGCTGTATCCTTCCTTCTCCCGCGCAAGTTCCGCAGGAGCCCCCTGCACGAAGCGGATGCGGTCGAGGCGCGAGCGGATGAGCTCGAAGTTCTCCGGGCGCGCGTAGTGCGGCAGCACGCCGTCGAACGTTCCGAGGATGACGTAGCGGAGGTACGGATTGTCCTCCGTCGGCAGCTCGGACATCGCCCGCTCCGCCCTTTTCCATATCTCGCCCGAGATGGCGGTCTTTTTGACGTAGCGGAAGAACTCCGGGTCGCGTCCGAGCCTCCCCATAACCCACTTGTTGAAGAACATCCTGAAGAGGAGACGGTAGCGCCTGTTCGCCCATGTCCTCCGGAAGAACGCGCGGCGCTCCTCGAGGCCCTTCGCCCTCAGCAGCTCGAGGCGCTCGGCGCGCGTGTGCGTGAGCGGAAGGATGCGGTTTGCGAAGATGCGAAAGTACGACTCGAACTTGCCGGCGTCGACTACGCCGCGCTCGAGCAGAGGCGAGTCCGCATCGTAGCGCGCGATGGCGGACGGCGCGAGCGCGGCGCGCACCCTGTCGCGGTAGAGCGCGATGCGTTCCTCGCCCGTTGCCTCCGCGAAGCCGAGGAACCGGAGAAACTCCGCGTGCTGGAGCGTCCTGAACGCCGCGGCCTTCAGCTCGCAGAGGTCGAGCTGCGCGCGGTTCAGGTCGAAGGCCGTTACGGACGCCGCGCCGCCGCAAAGAAGTGAGAACGAGTTGTCGCCCGCCGAGGCGATGGAAAGGCACCGCGCCTGAGGCGGCATCACGCCGAGCAACAGGAGCGGATCCTCCCAGCAGTTCGCATAGCGCACAAAGTCGAACTTCGCGCGGTCTTCGACGGCCTGCGCCGTGCTCATGGTTTCTCCTTTCCGATGACGCGCACCGTTCCAGCCGCGCCGTCCAGTTCAACGACGTCACCGTCATTCACAGCGGAGAGAAGTCCGTTTACGCCAACGACGCAGGGAATGCCCAGTTCGCGCGTAAGAATCGCTGCGTGCGAGAGAACGCTCCCGCGCTCCACTAGAACGCCTTTCGCAAGCGGGAACAGCGGGCCCCACCCGGGGTCTGTGCGCTCGGCGACAAGAATACATCCCGCGACGTTCGCGGCATTGGAAAGGTCACGTATCACCCGTGCCGTTCCGCGGACCGTTCCGCGGCAGCAGCCGATGCCCGCAAGCGCGTCCGCGCCGGCTGTTTCCGCAGCCGCCTCGTGCGCACCTTTCTCAGCGACCGGCACGCCGCCGCGCGTCTCGAAGCGCTCCGGCGGTGACTCGGTCCCTGCATAGGCGTCGAACTGCGCGCGCCGCGCGGCGATCAGCGCGCGGAAACCGCAGGCGTCCGCGCAACCTTCCGAATAGCCGAGCACTTCGTCCAGCGTGAGATAGAACACGTCGCGCGCGGAATCGACGAATCCGCCCGACGCGAGGCGCGCGCCGAATGCGAGCATGATGCGGCGGATTACGGCGAAAAGTCGCGTCCGCTCGAAGCGCAGGTTCTCGCGGTTCGACACATACCGGCGCGCGGCGTTCCTGAGGCGCGCAAACAGGAACCGGCGCAGGGGATGTCCGCGAAGCGCGGAAAGATCGACCTTCGGCGGCGGCGCGGGCTGCGGCGGAGGCACTGCGACATAGCCGCGCAGCATCGCGAGCAGAGGCGTCGGATCCATGTCGTATGTAACAGTCTCGAGCTTCAGCTCGCCCATGCAACGGCTGCCGAACTTCTTCAGGTACGCGCGCCAGGCCTCGGCGAACGCGGGATGCGCGTCAATGCCGGAAAGAAACGCCCTGTCGTCCGACGACTCCATCTTCGCGCGCAGCGCGGCATCCGCACGCACGATCTCCGCAAGTTCCGCAAGGCGTCGCATGGGTTCAGCCGAGACGATGTCTCCCACGCCCACGAGCACGTCGTTCTGCATCGAGCCCGCGGCGTCCACTCCCCATGCCGAGAGCTTCTTCCGGAGTAGTCCGTAGGATACCATCGCAAAGAAGTCGTTGACCAACGGCGTGCGCCAGCCGACTATGAACTCGCTCTCGAGCCCTTCGTACGTACGCGCGAGGTCCT
>CAMIVJ010000105.1 GCA_946401765.1 uncultured bacterium
TGCGCGAGGAATACCCCGACACTGTCTTCATGCTAGAAGGTCTTGGCGGCAAGCTCGAGACTACCGACCGGCTTCTGCGCGAGTCGGATCTCGACTGGGCCTACTCGGAGATCTTCCAGACCTACGACCGCGCGGCCTTCGAATGGTACCTCCCCGGCGCCATCGACCGAGCCCGCAGCGGCGGCACGCTCGTCCACTTCGCCGAAACACACGACAACGACCGCCTTGCCAAGGGCGGCGAAACATGGGCCCGGCTTCGCGTGGCCCTTGCCGCGCTCCTGAGCCACCAGGGCGCATGGGGCATCGCCAACGGCGTGGAGTGGTTCGCCACCGAGAAGATCGACGTACATGGCAAGAACGATCTCAACTGGGGCGCACAGCGCAACATGGTGGACTTCATCGCGCAGCTCAACGCGCTCGTCTCGCGCCATCCCGATTTTTCAGGCAACGGCCCCATCTCTCTAGTTGAACGCGGCGACGGCAACTTTCTCGCAATCGTGCGAGGCGCAACTCTCATCCTCGCAAACCTCGACTGCGCGCAAGGCGTGTCGGCGCACTGGGACGACGCCGCATTCCCGCGCGAATGCGACGCCTTCGATCTTTTCCTTTCGCGCCGCGTGCATGTGGTTGACGGCCTTTGGCTGGCCCCGGGCGAGGTGCGTGTTCTTTCAATGCATGCGGTCCCCACCGTTCCTGCAATGCCCATTGCCCCCACTATCTCCGCCGTGCCCTCTGTTGACTTCTCATGCCCGGTCGACATCCGTCGCGAGATCTGTGTGCCGGCGGGCTGCTCGCTTCGTGTGACGGCGCCACATCCGTTTCGTGTGAGAGTGAGAGACGGCGAGCGCACCATTGCCGTGGCGCGCAGCAAGGAGAATGCCGCCGTTCTCGCGATGCCGTCCTATTCCGGCGATGGCACTCGCGCGGACGCGCGCGATCTGGACATCGTGGTGTACGCGCCTGGCGGCGTTGAGCGCGCCTCGTCGCGCATTATGCTGCTGCCTTCGCCCGACGCGGCGCGCGTGAAGATCGAGTATTCCGGCGACGAGATACGCCGCAATCTGGCACATCCCGGCGCTGGCGGACTTTTCGAGACGGTGCTTTCCGACGGCGCTGGCGCGGCGAGCCGCGTGAAGCTCGCCTGGGGCGAGGTGCGCTCACAGTACGACGCGCTATTCGCCGCGAACCCGAACGCGCGCGTGCCTGCAGATCGCATCGCTCTCTGGACGCGATGCCGCGCCTGGCTTCAGCACGAGGGCTATTCCCGCGAGGTCAACTGCGACTGCATAGAATCGTTCCGCGCAGATCCCGCAGGGCGCGCTGCAAAGTGGATATTCGCCGTGCCGTGCGGGATGGGGCGCCTGGTGAGATTCGAGTTTGTTCTTTCGCTTGGGCACGGCGAACGAGGCGGAGCGAGGCTTGTTGTGCGGCGCCTCTCGTCGGGAGATGCAGACCTTGACGCGGCGGTGCGTCTGGTGTTTCGTCCAGACGTCGAGTGGCGCAGCTTCCACGCCACCACGAAGGCGCAGGGCGCGGTGGAGACGGCCTTCGCGCGCGCGGTGAGAGAGTGGGACGGTGGTGCGGGATTCGACTTCGCGCCATACGACGGCGGGCGCATGTCGTTCGGCGTGAGGGGAGGTGTGTTCCACCACGACGAGCAGTGGACATACTGCGTGTCGCATGCGGAGGAGGCGGAACGCGGCCAGGACGGCTGCGGTGATCTCTTTTCCCCGGGATGGATCTCATGTGACTTTGTGGTGGAAGACGAGGCGTCGCTGACGGCGGAATACGTGCCAGCCGACGCGTCTGGACTTCTTCCGCTTGTCTCAGAGGCTAAGTCAGGTTCCGATGCCCAACGGGACGCTATGCCATCAATGAGCGTGCCGGACGCATTGCGCGAGGCGCTGACTCTCTTCATCGTGCGCCGCGACGACGTGAAGACCGTCATAGCCGGCTACCCGTGGTTCCTCGACTGGGGACGCGACACGTTCATCTTTCTGCAGGGAGCGATTCCCGCCGGATTCCGCAAGGAGGCGCTGCAGATCGTGGAGGCGTTCGCGCGCTTCGAGGAGAACGGCACTCTGCCGAACATCATATACGGAGAGACTGCTGGCAACCGCGACACGGTTGACGCGCCGCTCTGGTTCATACGCACGCTTGCGGTACTTGGAAGGGCGGCTGCGAAGTTTCGTCCGGTCGCCGAGTCAATAGTGGAGAACTACTTGAAGGGCACGCCGAACGGCATTCGCGTGGACGGAGAGAGCGGCCTCGTGTGGAGTCCTTCGCATTTCACCTGGATGGACACCAACTACCCCGCCTGCACGCCGCGCATGGGCTATCCGATCGAGATACAGGCGCTGTGGATAGCGGCGCTGCGCTATCTTGGCGGCGATAGGTGGAACGCGCTTGCCGACAAGGCGGCGGCGTCCATCGCGAAGTATTTCTCGTGTGACGGACGCGATGGCCTTGCGGACTGCCTTGACGCGCCGAACGGCGAGCCAGCCTCCAAGGCCGCGCCCGACTGGGGCGTTCGCCCGAACCAGCTGTTGGCCGTGACGCTCGACGTGCTTCCCTCCGCCGAGCTCGCTCGCTCCGCGGTGCGCGCCTGTTCGCGTCTTGTGGTGCCGGGCGGCGTGAGATCGCTTGCGGCGGACGACAACCGCTACCGCGGGATCTATGCGGGAGACGAGGATTCAAGCCGCAAGCCCGCATACCACAACGGCACCGTGTGGGCGTGGCCTTTCCCGTTTTACGTTGAGGCGCTCGCGAAGACGGGCCTTGCCTCGAAGGAGACCGCTCTTTCGCTGCTCGCCTCGTGCGTGGAGAACATCAATGCCGGATGCGTGTGCCATGTCTCGGAGATTGCGGACGGTGATGCTCCGCACGCGCAGAAGGGCTGCCGCGCGCAGGCGTGGAGCGCGAGCGAGATCCTTCGCGTGTGGCTCAAGCTTTCGAAGTAGGTGCAGGGCGGACGGTCTGTCGCCCATGCCGATTTTCGTTCTGGAAAAAAGAATCTGAAATTTTTTCGCAACCCCGTTGACACGCAAAAAGCGATTTGCTAAAATATGCGCGTGCTTACGAAAAGAAGGAGACTTGAAATGAAATCGATACATCCTATCTGCATGGCGTTTGCCGCTGCCGCGCTTCTTGCCGGATGCGCAACGCAGGAAATGTCCTCCACTCCGTTCTACACCGGAAACGATGTGAAGTACACGGACAAAGTGGAAGACCGCGTGAGCCTCTGGCCGCTCCTCTACCACCGCGCGCCCGTGACGTCCGTCTTGTGGCCGCTCTTCTCGAGCGCCGACGATCATGTGGCGATCCGTCCGCTCTACTCCCAGTACATGAAGCACGGCAAGAGTGAATACAACGAATACAATGTGCTGTGGCCGATTGCGCAGTTCGACACGTGCAAAAACGACAACCGCATCTTTCCGGTCTTCTGGGGCGACGACTATTTCACCGTGTTCCCCGTCTTCTGGAACACGGACGACATCGTGGCCGTGCCGCCGGTGATCGTTGACAAGGACGGAGACGGCATGGCCGTGCTGCCGCTTTTCTTCTGGGACTGGAAGGACGACTTCAACACGCTATTCCCTCTTTGGTGGTACGATGGTTCGGATAGCGGCTACAAATTTTGGGCCGCTGCCGGTCTTGCCGGGGCCAAGTCGAGCAAATACAAAGACCACACGGACCGCAAGCAGTGGCTGCTGCCGCTTTTCTGGCACCATTCTGACGTTGATGGTGACTCCGAAGAGGAAACGTTGTGGGCGTGCGCCGGTCTGGGCGGCTATCGTCGTACAGAGAAGGGGTTCAGGCATCATTGGCTGCTTCCTCTCTACATCTCCGACCGCGACGACTTCTATTCGCTGCCCTACTCGCGCGTGAACAAGGGATCCAAAGCGGTTACATCTTACTTCATGGCCGGCCTTGGCGGGCATTCCAGCGTGGACGGCAAATACGACTCGTCCTGGCTGTTTCCGATCTTCTCGCACAATGCTGCAGACGAGACGTTCGTGACGCCGCTCTGCTACAGCGACAAAGACACCCTCGTCACTCCCATCTACGGACACACCAAAGACGCCGACTGGCTTCTGCCTCTCTACTACCACGGCACCAACACCTTCATCACGCCTCTCTTCGGAGCCGCAAAAGAGGTCAACTGGGCAGTGCCTCTCTATTGGCAGGACGAGAACACGTTCCTCTCGCTCGCGTGGAGCCATTACCGCGGTCCCGACGGCAAGCTTGAGGCCGCCGTCTCCCCGCTTCTGCTCTCCGGATACAACCGCGACCGCAAGACCGGCGACTCTATGGCGTATATTCTCGCCGGCCTCGCCGGACGCGTTGAGAAGGCCGATGGCACCGGCGGATCATGGGCGTTTCCGCTGTACTACAAGGACGCCGAGACGTTCTTCACGCTTCTCTACGGCCACACAAAGACTTCCGAATGGCTCTTCCCGCTCTACTATCGTGAAGGCGACACGATGCTCACTCCCATTGCCGGACGTAAGGACGGCACGTCATGGGTGTTTCCGCTCTACATTCGCGACGAGAACAGCTTTACGTCCATCGCCTACTCCCACACCCGCAATCCGCAGACGGGCGAGGAGAGCATGATCATCCCGCCTCTTCTCGCCGGATGCGCCTGGAACACAAATACGCAGGAAAGCGCCTGGGCCGCGCTTGCCGGCCTTGTGGGCAGCACCACCGCGAAAGACGGCTCGCACGAAAGGGATTGGTTCTTCCCGCTCTATGCGCGCGACAAGGATAGTTTCGTATCCATCGCCTATGCGCACAACCGCAATCCGCAGACGGGCGAGGAGAGCGTGATCATTCCTCCGCTTCTCGCCGGTTGCGCGTGGAACACCAACAACCAGGAAAGCGCGTGGGCCGCGCTCGCCGGCCTCGTGGGCAGCACCACGGCTAAGGACGGTTCGCACAGCAAGGACTGGTTCTTCCCCCTCTGGCACCACGAGGAGGACCGTTCGTTCACGAGTCTGCTCTTCGGATGGAATGGCGGTGGCACGTCGCAGACTAACAACTGGTGGCTTACTCCTCTAGTTGGCACCAAGAGCGGCAGGAACGAAGGATTCTGGCTCTTCCCGTTCATGTCGCAAACGCACTACGGCGACTTCTCGCGAATCGAATCGCTTGCAGGCGTCAAAGAGCTCCCGCCAGAGATCCAGTTCGAGGAGTATGCGTACACGAATTACGAGAAGAAGGTCTCGATGCGCCTCAGGGAGAAGAACGCCGTTCCGAGCGCCGGATCCAAAACGAAGGCGATGCTTTTCTTCACTCCCCGCAAGCGCTACGCATATGCATCGCTTTCCTGGGACGGCAAGACCTACCGTGTGCATGAAGAGTTCGACAATGGCAACGAGCTGCTTCTCAATTCCGAGAGCTCGCGTACAGTGACGTTCGACCCCAAGACGCGCAAGAAGACGGGCGAAGATGTGCGCGAGGAGCATACTGTGGGCCTGGGCGTAATCTACAACTCCAGCCGCAACGAGAACAAGAACACGATTGAGGAGAAGTCCAACACGCTCCTTGGAATCCTCTACAACAGGCGCAAGGATGTGGACAAGAAGAAGAACACCTCGTTCGAGGAGTCTGCAGTACTGTTGAAGGTCTGGCAGCGCGCCGAGAAGAACGGCGACGTGTCGGTGGACGCGTTCCCGGGCTTCACATACGACGCGAAGAAGAACGGCTACCGCAAGGTATCTCTGCTGTGGCGCCTCTTCCGCCACGTGAACGATCCCGAGAAGGGCACCACGCTCGACCTCTTCTTCATCCCGCTTTCGCGTCCATAGTCAAGGAGGATTGAATCATGGGAGCATTTATTGCAATACTCTGCCTGGTGTTTATTCTGGGCATGCCGTTGATGCTCATTGTGGCGTTGGCGAACATCGGCCGACTGCAGCGCGAACTCGAAAGAATGCAGGAATCTCTCGTGCTGATTCTGGCTGCGATCAATAGCCGCCGCAAAGTATCCGAAAAGGCCGAAGTGTCCGCTGAGACGATGAAGCCGATTGAGCAATCGGCCGAGGAGATGGCCACGGAAGATGTCGTCGAAAACAAGGAAGATGTCGTCGAAATGAAGGAGGAGAAGGTCGAAGATAAGGTCGCGCCAGTTTCGGTCCAGCCGAGACCTGCGCCGCCCGCCTTTGCGAACGATCCGCCCGCTTTGGTGAAGGATCCAGAGCCAATGGCGTCGTTCGAGCCGGTTGCGCCCGCGCCTGAGGACGCTGATGGCGGCTACGAGCCGACGGCCATGGACATCTTCTGGAAGAAGGTCGAGGACTGGTTCTGCGTGCGCGGCGATTTCGCGCCGAAGGGCGTTACGCGCGAGTTCGCCGTCGCCACGCGCTGGCTCACCCGCGTAGGCGCTCTTCTACTCGTCGGAGCCGTTGCGTACTTCCTTGTGCTCGCGATAGACAAGGGCTGGATAGGCCCTGTGCAGCGCGTGTTCGGAATGATGTTCTGGGGCATTGTGGGCTCGGCGTTTGGCACGTGGCTAAAGCTGAAAAGCGAACGCTACGCGATACTCGGCGAAGTGTGCGCGGCCGTGGGGCTTGTGGCGGTGTATCTCTCGTTCGGGCTGGGGCACAGGTACTTCAGTCCGCCGGTGATATCGTCCGGCTATGTGGCGTTCGCGGGGCTTTTCGTGGCAACGGCGGCTGCGGGATATCTTTCCGTGCGCCTGCGCTCGCTGATGATCGCGGGCCTCGCGCTTGTGGGCGGATTTCTCGTGCCGACGATATGCAGCTTCACGAGCCACGACGTCCAGCTTCATGTCTATCTCTTCATCCTCTCCGTAGGCGCGTGCGCGGTGGCGTATTTCAGGGGTTGGACGATCTACGCATTCGCGGCGATTGTCGTATCTGCGATCTTCTCCGGCGCGAAATGTTCCCCGTTCAGCTTTTGCGACGGGCAGGTGGCGTATGCGTTCCATGCGCTTGAACTGGTGCTCTTCTTCGCGATGGCGGTGCGCGCTGCCGTACGTGCGAGCGAGAAGGTGCGTCCTGTCTACTGGGCGGCGGCCGCCTTGATGGCCGTGCTGTCGCTCGTGATGATGGCGGGCATAGTCGAGGCGCGGTGCGCCTATGTGGGGCTGAGGGCGTTTCACCATCTGGCGTGGGCCGCGGCGTTTGCCGCGCTCGCGTACGTCAGCCGCCGCCGCGAATGGGGCGGCACGCCCGTTCTCATCGTGTATGCGTGCGTATGCGCGGCGATCTCGCTTCTGAGGGCGTGCTCTTGGTGGCATGCGGAGAAGGAGATGGTTGCGCTTCTATTCGGCGCGTTTGCGGCGCTTCTCGTCGAGCTTGGGGCGAGGAGCGGCGAGAAGGCGCTTCAGGGGGCGGCGTTCATCGCTACGGCGCTGATGTCGGTTTTCGGGTTCTGGTTCTTCTTGCTTGCCATGGAAGTGGAAGGGGTAGGATATGCTGTGAATCTTGTGAGCCGGATCGAGTCCATCTGGCCCGTCCCGGCGCTTGTGGCGTTCTGTGGATGGAGGTTAGGGGAGTTCCGTCCATGGCGCGACTTCATTCGCGCACTCGCGTATCCTGCGGCGTCCGTGATGACGTTCGCGGTGGTGACGATGGAGAGCCACTTCTTCGGACGCGAGTTCCTGCCTTTCCTGCGCGGCGGAATTGTGACGATCGTGTGGGCTGCCGTGGCGAGCGCGTTTCTTGCAATGGGCATCGTGCGCCGCGTGCGCACGCTTCGCCTGACGGGGCTTGGACTCCTCGCGCTTTCGACGGTAAAGGTGCTCCTGGTCGACACCTCGTCCCTCGCCACGCCGGGTCGCGTAGGTGTGTTCGCCGCGGTGGGCGTGCTGCTCATCGTGGGCGCGTTCCTCTACCTCAAGTTCAAGTCGCGCTTTGTCACGAATGAATGCGGGACAATTATGAGGAAATACTTAATGATTGTTGCGATTGCTTCGTGTATGTTGCTATCTGGTTGTTTTACCGTGATGTCTGTTGACCAGAAACAATATTGGGCGGTGCCGGTTGCGGTACCTTTGGATATCGTCACATTTCCAGTTCAGTTGGGGCTTGGTTATATGCTTGGAGGTATGGCAGGGGTGAAATAGCAAGGATGGGCAGCAGTGAAACGAATTGTATTACAGTGGATTGCCGTGTTGTTGCCTAGTGGATGCAATCGTTTAATCGTATGGGGCAGTCCACATTCTGTCCGATTCGTGCGGTGGTTTGCAGAAATAATAATTCTCTGATTTGTCAAGATCACTAGCGGATTGGTTCATCCAGTCGGTAACGGGGCGATGGTCGGCTAGGCGCGGGGGTGATGGCCCGCATCTGTTGGCTTGATGTGTTTTGTAATTTCTAAGGCGTATTTCCCCGACCTTTCATTTTCTACAAACCTACGCATAGCCTTGGCCATGTAATTTCATACTTACCGTAATCTCATTTTATGCTTGCCTTTCTCCCATAGGTTTTGGTATCATTTCCGCCATGAAACGGAAATCTGTCATTTCTGGGGCTCGGCCCGCCCAAGCGGCCGCGCAGGCGAGAGCGGCAGCTGCAACGTCGGCGCATGCCGCAGAGACGGCGGCCATGCCTGAGGCGTCCGCCATAGCGACGGCCAAGGCCACAGGCGAGCTCGCGGCGTGGCTGGC
>CAMIVJ010000106.1 GCA_946401765.1 uncultured bacterium
TTGTCCCAACCACCGCCTCGCAATACGCGCTTGTCGCCAGATGCGGGGCCCTTCGGGTCTGCCATGCTACCTGTGGGATATTCATCAAACCAGTCCGCGCACCACTCCCACACGTTCCCGTGCATGTCGCACAGTCCCCAGGGATTGGCCCCATACTTGCCGACAGACGTGGGTTCGGCAAGGTACGTACCTTTTCCTGACGTTCCACACGGATGAGTTCCGTTGCAGTTCGCCATGTCGCCGTTCAGGGCGTTGCCCCAACTGTACGCAGTCGTTGTCCCCGCACGACAGGCATACTCCCACTGCGCCTCCGTAGGCAGGTCGAAGTTCAGTCCTGTACGCGCGCGAAGCTTCCCCATGAACGAAGTAGAATCCACAGCGGATGAAGACGGCCATTTCGCGCCATTTGAAGTTCCCCGTATAACATTGTAGGAATCCCCGCATGGCCTTTTGTTGTATAACGACGACGTACTCCCCGAGACAAGTGGCGACGTACTCCCCGTGACAAGCGAGTACTGCTTTTCCGTCACCTCAAAAACACCACAGAAGAACGGCTTCGATAGTGTGGTGGAAGTGGAGCCGCCCATCTTGAACGTTCCCTTCTCAATTCGCCTCAACACCAACTTTGTAGTCTTGTGTGTATCGCCCCACCCACCGCTCGGCACGGCATCAAGGTAACTCACAGGGTATGAACTGGAACTTGAACCCGACGACAAATCAATCACCATGTATAAGGGCGCCTTCCACACGGCATAGAGATTCACCACCGCGCCACTTGTTTCCGTAAGATTGGAGACCGACTGTTTGTCGTTGTAGACCTTCGATCCGCTGGCACTCGTTGCCCATCCTTGGAACGTGTACCCCGTACGTGTAAAGGCATTTGCCGTCAACGCCTTTGCCGTTCCGTATGTGAACGATTCGTTCGACATCGTACCCGTTCCGCCATTGGCGTTGAACTTCACCGAATATGGGAATGGGCTAATGACCGCCGTCCCCGTCACAGTCACTCTATCGTTCTTCCAATCCTTCGGCAAGTCGGCGGCGGCATCCCATACCCAGGTGTATGCTCCTGGAAAAAGCTGCTCCGTAGTTGCGGCGGCGGTGCCATCCGCCTTTCGGATGGTCCGCATCGTAATGTTGGTGTTACCCACCACATCCCTCGCCGTGAAAGAGGTGTCGTACGTCATGCCACTGGTTCCGGTGACGGTGAAGGTGAGATCCACCAGCCCGTTCCAGGGGTAGCGCTGCCGGGCGGAGACCGTGATCGTTGGATCCGCAGCCAGGGCGTTGAGACCCATGAACGCCAGAAGCATGATAAGACAGTTACGCAGTTTACTCATGATCTACCTCTTTCTCTTGCCTATAACTTCATTGTTCAAAAATGACAACTGTTCACAAATGACATCAGTGCCACAAATGCAAATGGGAGAGACGGAAAATGCTGCCAATATCCAATGTTGCCAATACCCAATTTCAATATTCAATTGGGAACTGGCAACAATGGAACTGGCAACATTTCTAGGTTGGCAACATTCTCCAAGCACGGAGACGGCGCACGAGGTACATGGCGGGACACTAGAGCCCGCAGAATTGATGTCGCTTGTTAGGAGGCTATGATGAAACGCCCCCCCCCCCCTCAAAGTTGGCAAAACACGCCAGATTCATGCAAAAACACACACATCCCGCAACTGCCGCCGCGGTTTTCCAATTCTGCCATGTGTATTGCATTGATTTTTTAGTAGGCATGTCCTAAAAAGCCTTGAAAAGTATTATCATTATAGCATAACCCACCCGCAGAAGCAATTCCATGCAACACGAATTTCACGAATCTCGCAAGGAATGCCATTAAGCACAACGACCAGAGAAAAAACAGTTGCATCGCGCGACGGTCGTAGAAGGCCGCGCGCGATGCAGGTCTGTGGTCAACATCACACTGCGTCTAGCGCACGAAGAGGACCATTCCGCCGGGGGTGCGGTTCAGGAGCGCAAGGCGGCCCTTGTACAAACCGACCGAGAATTTGGACGAGAAGTCCTTCTCGCCTGCCGTCACGGTCACCTTCACGTCGGCCAGATCGGAGGCGGCGAGATCGGGCACCTCGGCGTCGGTGAGGAAGTAGGCGGAGCAGACCGGCTTCGAGTCGAACTCGGCCTTGATCTCCTTCAGCCCGAGGAACGTGGCTCGGGTCGCCGCCGCGAACTTCGCGCATGCCAGATTGCGGTTATTGTACA
The DNA here is from genome assembly GCA_946401765.1 of uncultured bacterium. GTDB lineage: Bacteria > Verrucomicrobiota > Kiritimatiellia > RFP12 > UBA1067 > RUG572. The sequence continues at coordinate 2,230 of CAMIVJ010000106.1, forward strand.
CGCCCGTGACGTCCCAGCCGTTCACGTCGCCGGCAAACTCGAACGAGCCAGCAAGCGTGCCGGTGCCCTTAAGCGTGCCGTAGATCGGCATCGCCATCGTGCCAGACGAGGTGAGCGTGGAGCCTGCGCCGAGATCGAGCTCCTTGTAGATGCCCGTCGGCTCGAGAACGGCGATGTCGCCCAAGGTGGCCGCGAGCTTCAGGTTCGTCTCGTTCCACTGCTTGTTCTCGGTGGTGGCGGGAAGGTCGAAGCTGAGAGCGTTTCCGCCGTTGATGGAACCCGGACCCCATCCGCCGCTGCCATCGCTGACGCGCACCTCCCAGCGGTGCCAGCCAGGATCGAGGGTCTTCTTGCCAGTCGCGACCGCGTTCCACGTCGTGTGGTTGATCAGCTGCTGGCCGTCGATCTTGAGCTGCTTGTTGTCATCGTAGCCCATGTTGAACGTCCATTCGCCCTCCGCGCCGTTCTCGACCTTGAACCAGCCCTCGAACTTGCTGGCCTTGCCCGAGAAGTACGCCTTCCAGTCGTTAGCGTCGCCGAGGCCGCTGTGCTTGTGCATGGGCGCGACGGTGTCAAGGCACTTGATGTACGACCAGCTCTCCGTGCTGTCCCAGCTGCCGTTGCCGTTCTGCCAGCTCCACACGCAGACGTTGGCCTTCGGGCGCACCTGCAGGGTCGTGCCGTCGCCAAGCGGCGCGCCCGGCTCGAACTTGATGTAATCCCCGGAGGTGGTGGAAGTGCTTTCGCCCACGAAGAACCCGATGGACTTGCCGTTCGACCATGAAGCCTGTGCAGGACCGCAGCCGCCGGTGCCGTCATACGAGGAAAGCGTGAAGGAATGCCAGCCGGCCGTCAGCTCAACCGAGCCGACACCAACAGCCGTCCAGCTCGCGCTCTTGAAGACCTGCGTGCCGTCGACGTCGATACGGATCTGGTCGTCGTAGTTGCCCGCGAACGTCCACTTGCCGGCCTTGTCCTCCGGCACGTAGAATTCTCCGCGTCCAGCGAAAGATGTGTAGGTCCTTCTCGGATTCGCGTTATAGTGGGTGTGGATGAAGTTCCAGAATCCGCCTGCGACATACGGATAGCTCCATCCGGCCGTCGCGAGCTGATCCTGCACGTTGCCCGCGATGGCGAAGGGATACAGGTCGTCGCTGTATTTCGCCACCTGTACGTACACGTTGTCGGCGAGCACGAGGCCGCCGCCAAAGCAGGAGGCCACGCGCAAATCGTTCGTTCCGGTGTTTTCAACCGTGAACTTGCCGATCAGTGCGCCCTGCAGGCGCTCGTCGGTGCGCTGACCCTGGAAATTCACCGAGCCGCGCAGCGTCACGTCGCTCGCGCCGGAAAGGCCGGTGTTCCAGTTCACATAGTATTCGGACATGTCGAATATGACCTTGCCGCCAAGCTTCTCGTAGCCGAAGAACAGCGGGAAGGCTGCATCGCCGCCCCATGCGGCCGAGGTGTTGACCATCTCGCCGTTCTGGAAATCGAATCTCGTGACGCCAGGCGTGCGCGCGCCGCCGAAACCGTTCGATCCCAGCTCAAGCCGTCCGCCTTCCATCAGGAACCAGTGGCGGCCAGCGCCGGCTGAAATCGTTCCGTCGCCATACGGATGGTTGTAGGTGTCGTTGGAATTGTTCTGGTGCCGGTTCGCCCAGATGCCGCCGACCTTCAGGAGGCCGCCTTCCTTGAGGTACACCTCTCCGCGCGGAGAGTCGTAGGTGTTCCAGAGAATCGCGCTGGAGGCGTCGATTTCTCCGTAGATCTCGATCTTGTGGACGGCTACGCCTGCGGGCGTTCCGCTCCAATGGCCGTTGCGGAAGCTGTTGGCCGTCAACGTCACCTTGGCACCTTGGTCAATGATGAGCCGCCCCGCCGACGGGCCGCTTGCGTTGTCGCCTATGAAGAGGTTTGACGTGGTAAGATCCGAACCCTCCTTCAGCTTCAGCGTGCCCGAACGGTTTTCAGCCACGCCCACGCCGAGGAGATTGACCGAACCGACCATCTTAAGCGCGACGCCGTACTCGGTGTTCGTACCTGGGCCGAACACGTAGGTGTTGCCAGTCGCCTGGTTGATGTTCACCGTGCCTGGCACGTCGAGGATGCCGGAGTTCTGCGGCATGATGTTGCACGGGCCTGCGGCGGCTGTCAGGTTGAGAGTTTCAAACTGCGGCGCCGTGGCCCCGAAACTGAATCCCCATGTTCCGGACACCTGCGTGAAGTTCGCAGTCGGCGCGGAGAAGCCACTGCCGAAGTAGAACACGCCTGCGTCCTGCGTGAGCGACGGCGCAGTGTCGAACTGCGCCTCCATGCGGATCTGCCCGCCGGAGATCGTCGGCTCGTTGCCAACATAAGGCCCGTAGAAATTGACGGTGCCGGCCGTGACGGCGATCGCGCCGTTGTTGGTGACTGCGCCGTTGAGCGTCGTCGTGTTGCCGCCGTTGAACGTGAGCGTGCCGCCCGATGCGACGTCGAGCGGACCCTTGAAGGTGCCCGTGGCGCTCGCGGCGTTGAGCGTGCCGCCCTTCTCCGTGACGTGCAGCGGAACGGTGGCGGGATACGTGCTGTTGTAGCCGTGCAGAATGCCGCCGTCGAAGGTGATGCCGCCGGGGATGTCCAGCTGCGACTCGGCCATCGCCTCGGGACGCAGCGTCGCACCCTCCGCAATCGTGATTGCGCCCACGTTGATCGGCTGCGATACGATGCCGAAGCCGTAGGGATTCGTCGATTTCACGGTAAGGCGCTTGTCGGGGCCGTAGATGCCCGGCGTAGCCGTTGCGGCCGTGTCGCCCTTCGCGCGCACCTCCATTCGGTGCGTGCCGCCCACCGTAGCGTCTCCCTCAAGTTCAATGCGCCTAAACTGCGAGCCGTAGGGGTTCAGGTCGCCGCGTCCATCGAGCGCGTCGTTGATGAGCGCGCCGCGTCCGTCGGGGCCGTCGCCCGCGATCGAGAATATCTTGGTGTGCGTGATCTCATGCCTCGGAGACGTGGTGGTGCTTGTGGTCTCGGTGTCGTTGATGTTCAGCTGCCCGCCGTCCTTGACCGTCACCTTGCCGCCAGTGGAGCCGCTCTCCTCGCCGAACGACTTCTGCGCGGCGTTGACGCCGAGCACCACCTTCTGCCCGTCCTTGATCTCGATCTCCTGATTGCCGAACGAAACGCCGTCGAGCGTGACCGTGCCCGTGCCGCCGAACGTCACCTTGCTGTTTCCGGAGAGCACGCCGCTGCCCGTGAACTTGTAGTCCTTGCCGCCCTCGACGGTGATCGGCCCTGCGGTGAACTCGCCAGTGACCTCGATGTCGCCGGACACCGTCTCGTTGCCGTCGAAGTAGGCGGGAATGTAGCCGATGAAGCCGCCCATCGCGCCGCCGTCGTAGAGCCAGTTGGCGCTGGCTGCGTTCCAGCCAAGGTCGGCGGAGGACTCCGGGCGCCATGTCTGCATCGTCGTAGAGGCGCTAGGCGTGATCGTGAGCATCAGCTTGCCGTCAGCGACAGAGAACGTGGCCGTGGCGCCCGCGCCCACCTGGGCCGTCGCGTTGAACTGCGAGAGCGACGTAATGCCGCTCGCCGCCTGCATGACGGTGTAGGTTCCAGGCACAAGGCTGCCCGCATCGACGTTGACCGCGAGCGGCGAACCGGAGGGAAGCGTCACCGAGCCCGTCGTGGAAAGCATCGGCTCGGAGGACGAGGGATTGGAGACGGAAACCGACGCCCCCTCCTCGAACGCGAGGTTCTTGTCGCCACCCACGAATCCGTCAATGGCGAAGTCGTCCTTGAACTCGTAAACGCCTTCCGTTCCGGCGGCAGTCGGGTTCGCGCCCATCCACTTCGCAGCGAGATAAGCCTCGATGGCCTGGCGGTCTTCGGCGGAGAGCGCGGCCGGGAACGTGATCAGCTCGGAGATCTCACGCCCGCCGTGACGCGTGTAGGTGTCGCAGTCGCGGTCGCTCGTGAGCCTGTTCGACTCGCAGTTCTTGGTGGTCACCGTGGAATACACGTGGCGGTCGGTCGGGACCTTGACGGTATATATGTCGCCAGAGACCGCAACTCCGTCGACGTAGATCGTCCCCTCGCGCAGATATGCGTTGGCGTTGCTGTAGCAATACGCGCCGCCGTTGCCGCGGTGGAAGCGGTAGGTGCTGGTGTCGCCGAGCCAGAACGCCTTCAGGTCCTGGCGGATGGACATCACCCAGAAGACAGTGCGGATCGTCGTCATGCGCTCATACTGAAGATCCACGCCGCTGCCGCAATTGCCCATCATGTAGGCAGGCACGCCGTCGGCGATGCCGAACGTTCCCCAGTTGGCGGCATTGGAGGGAATGGTGTAGGCCGTCGCGTTGCGCTTGTAGGCGGACTTGTCCTTCCACGTTGTGACAAGGCCGAACGTGTTGTCCTTGAACTCGAAGTTCGCCGCGTCGGAGGCGTCGAGCCAGATGAGAGCTGTAGCCTTGATGTACGGCTCGATCCATGCCGTATCATCGTAGGCGGCCACGCCTGCCGTCGAGACCGTTCCGTCCGCAAGCGTGGTGGCCGCAGGCGTGCCGAGCGCGACGCCGTGGCTCATGGCGGAGGCGGAGAGCTTCGACACGTCGAACGCGGCGTCCGCGCCGGTGAAGAGCGTAGCGGGTGTGCTGGCGGCGAGGCCCTCAACGCCCACGACCGTCGCGGAGGCGACGGAGGATCCTGCCGCCAGGGCCACAGGAGCATCGGCGGCGATCTGCAGCGTGGCGCCGTCGAAGACGATCGGGTACGAAGGCGCGGCGTCGGGCAGCGCCACAGTGCCGTTGCCCGTCAGGCGCACGGTCGCCGTGGTCGTGGTGACCACGGGCAGCGTCTGCACGGCCACATGGTTGGCGAGCGCAGTCGCCTTGTCGGAGCGCAGTTCGAGCGACGCGCCGGTGGTGGTGACGGGATAGATGGAAGCGCCCCTGAGGTGGAGCACGGCATCGCTCGCGAAAGTAAAGGATCCCGTGAGCATCTCAGTGACGCCGCCGATCTCGATCTTCGCGGTCGCGCACGTGGCGCTCGTGTTGCCTTCTTCGGCGGTCGCCGCCTCCTGCACCACGTTGCCGGCGGACGTCTTGAAGCCGCCGAGGAACTTGATGTCCGCCCCCTCGAAGCACGCCACCTTCAGGTTGTGCCCTGCGGTGCGCGACTTGAACGGCGCCTCGCACACCACGGTGCCGTCGACCACCATGCGCGTGTCGTCCTGGTAGAAGTCGATGCCAGCGTTCGCGTCGCCCGCGCCGATCACGCGCGCGCCGTCGTGGAGATACAGGCGCGAGGTCGCGTTTATGCTCTGGCGGAACGTCTGGCAATTGAACGTGCCGTACACATGCACGTTGAAGGTGCCGCTGTAGTGGAAGCTGTCGGAGACGTTGGCCTTGAACTCTGCACCGGCGCGCACGATCAGCGTGCCGCGCATCGTCTGGTTCCCGAACGTGAACTTCGCCGATCCGCCCTCCACGTCGAGCGTTCCGCCGGCCTCCACCACCGTCGAGCCCGACACGAACAGATTGCCGCGCGTCTTCAATGCGCCTTCCAGCACCGTGATCGCGCCGAACCATGTGGCACCGCTGCCAGCGTCGATTGTGACGTCGCCCGTGACCGTGAGCGCCGCGCCCCATTGCGGGTCGGACGGGGTGATCGTCATGCCGGACGTGGTGAAGGTGCCCGTGAGGTCGTTCTCCAGGAACGTGGAGCGCGCCACGTCGTATACGCCCAGCACGCCGTCGGAGTCGCGCTTCGCCGGCACGAGGTCGCACTTGACCGTGCCGTCGGACGCCTTCAGCTTGAACGAGTAGAACCTGTATGAACCGTAGTTGTTCAAGCCGGCATCGACGCTTGCGTCATGCGAGGCGAAAATGCAGAGCTCGGAACCAGGCGTGTAGTCGCCCTCGGTCATCGTCACCGACGTCACGGCCTCGCCTGTCTCGGTCTTCGTCACAGAACCGGCAAGCGTCCCGTAGTTCGCAACGATCGTGTAGTCGGTGGCCGCGGCAATCGTCTCGGCGCTTGTGACCTGTGCGCCGTTGCGGTCAAAGCGAACTTTGTTAGCGATCATGAACACAGTGAACTGCTGCGTGCCGCTTATTCGAGAGCACCAGAGGTTCTGGTTGCCGCTCACTGTGCTTGGCCGCCACGACATCTCGACTATGTCGGTGCTGGTGGGCGTAAGCCCGGTCTTGACGCGGCACTGTCCGTTCAATTTGAGGTACGGAACCTCCGTATAGCCCGCGGGAAGACCGTCCGCGAACGCCGCCGCCGCAAGCGCCGCAGATGCGAGACAAACCAACACTCTCTTTTTCATGAACCTCTCCTTCCGAATTGCCAACACACAACCTTGCGAAGAGCCCTTCTCCGCCCGGTCACGATTATTTTACAATT
>CAMIVJ010000107.1 GCA_946401765.1 uncultured bacterium
AGTACTACCGCCGCGACGCCACGAAGAAGTGGATTGTGAAGGAGGTGCTGCTTGCCGAGGCGCTTGCGCGCGGATACGAGGTGACGCCGTCCGACGAAAAGGAGAACCTCATGCAGATGACGGCCGGCCTCAAGAGCCGCAACCTCACGCCCGAGCAGTACTTCAAGGAGGGGCCGCTTCCGGAGGATCTCAAGCGCCGCGACTTCCGCGAGGGCGTGCTCATCAACAAGTTCACCACAAAGGAGGTCCGCGACAAGATAGTCGTAGACACCAAGGATGTCGAAGAACGCTTCGCCCAGCTGCAGAAGATCGAGCTCGCGAAGACCAAGCCCGGAGCCGCCGCAGGCAAGCCGAAGATCTCTCGCAAGATGGCGATAGACTCGCTTCGCGCCGAACGCTTCCGCCAGGGCTTCCGCCAGCTTTTCCGCACACTCTACGGCAAGGCTCAGGTGAAGTGCCCCGAATATCCCGAGATGGAGAAGCTGGAGGGCGTTTCGCCGACGCGTGCAGAAGACAAGGCCAAGGAGGCAAAATGATCCGCGTGACGACGGCCGGCGAATCGCATGGCCCGTGCCTCACGGTGATCGTGGAGGGGCTGCCGGCCGGCCTTGCGCTCAACGCCGACCTTGTGCGCGCGGACCTAGCGCGGCGGCAGATCGCGCTAGGCGCTGGCGGACGCATGGCGATAGAGACCGACCGCGCCGAGATAACGGCGGGCGTGATGGCGGGCGTGACCACCGGCGCACCCGTCGCGATGACGATTGCGAACGCGAACCACGAGGCTTGGATGGGGAAGTCCGTCGCGGCGTATACGGCGCCGCGTCCGGGCCACGCCGACTTCGCGGCCGTGGTGAAGTACGGCTACGACGACATACGCCCCGCGCTTGAACGCGCCTCCGCTCGCGAGACCGCGAGCAGAGTTGCGGCAGGCGCGTGCTGCAGGGCGCTGCTGCGCGAGTTCGGAATCGAGGTGACGGGCGAAGTGGAGACTATTGGCCAGTTCTTGAAGGGCGGCACGCCTGAGGCGGAAATGTACATCGAGCAGGCCCGCAAGGCGGGCGACACGCTGGGCGGCGTCATAGCGGTGACGGCGAAGGGCGTACCAGTGGGGCTTGGGTCGCACGTCTCGGCGGACCGCCGCCTCGACGCGCGCCTTGCCGCCGCCGTCATGTCCATCCCCGCCATAAAGGGCGTGGAGATCGGCGGTGGGTTCAAGCTGGACCGCGACGCGGGCGGCGTGACGGGCGGCATCTCTAACGGCGAGACCGTCACCATGCGCGCCGCAATGAAGCCCATCCCCACCACGCTGCGTCCGCAGGCCACGGTAGATCTTGCCACGGGCGCGCCCTGCGAGACCACGTACGAGCGCAGCGACGTGTGCCCGGTGCCGCGCGCCGTGGTGGTTGTGGAGGCCGCGGTGTGCACCGTTCTTGCCGATGCGCTCATGGAGAAGCTTGGCGGCGACTCGCTGGAGGAGATGAAGCCACGCTTCGCCGCTCTGCCTAAGACGCGCCGCCTTTCCGGCAACCCCACCATCTTCTGGCCCGCGCACTAGACACCAGGCACTCTGCACTAGATTCACTATTGACATCCCCCGAAAAAAGGTTAAACTACGTAATGCACGGCGGAGAGGCGTTTGCCACGGGCGGCGTCTCCCTTGCGTCAGTGCGCAACAGACAGGAAACGAAATGAACATCTACAGAACAGACTTCGCAGAGAAGGCGGTGGCGAATGGCTAAGCCGCTTAGCATCGTTGTCTGCGGATCGCTTGTGCCGGATCCGCTTCAGACGCTCGAGCCGGTGCAGACGCCGCAGGGACCCGGCCTCAAGAACGAGCAGATGCTTCCGAGCGTGCTCGACCCCTGGGCCGCGTGCGCGCTCTACGAAGCCGCGAACCTCGCGAAGCAGCGCGCCGGCTCGAAGGTGTACCTCTTGGCGCTCGGACCCAAGGCGAAGCTCCAGCAGCTTATGATGACCGTGGCCCAGAAGGCGCCGTTCACGCTCGTGGCGGTGAATGGTCCTGCTGGCGGCTTCACTGACGCCGCAGAGGCCGCAACAGAGCTCGTGAAGGCGATAAAGGGAATCCCCGGGCTCGACCTTTCCTCCACGCTGCTCTTCGGCGGATGCGCGAGCGCCTCGCGCGACGCGGGCGTGACGCTGCAGTTCGTGGCGGAGGCGCTGGGAATCACGGAGTGCTTCATGGCGGTGGACGAGCTGAAGCTTGCCGACGACGACTCCTTCTCCGTATTGGAGCGTATTGAAGGCGGCCAGTATCTTTCGTCCACATGTTCCGGCTTTCCGGCCGTAATCGGCTGGGCGACTGGCAGCCTGCCCGAACCGCCGAACAACCCTCAGGTCGGCATGATGAACATGCGCGCCGTGATGCCAGCTCTCATGAAGGCGCCAGTCGCGAATGTCGGAGTTGGCGGAATCGCATACGAAAAGACCGAAGTGCCAAGCGCCAAGCGCGACACCGTGGTAAAGAAGGACATGGCGGTAGATGACATCGCAAAGGAGATCGTTGACTGGATCCGCAGCTAGTACAGAGTTTAGAGTTTAAAGTGTGCCAAACTTCAAACTCTGAACTTTGAATTTCCAAACTTCGAAACCTCTAAACTTCCAACCAATGACAATCAAAGCTTTTTCAATCGAAGGCAACGGAACGTTCGCGCAGGATGTGCCGGCGTTTGCTGCGGCCATCAAGGGAGCGGGCGCTGAGATCGTGCTGGTGCCAGGCGTCTCCAGAGCGAAGCGTTCGCTGCCTGCGGCGGCGATGCGCGCGGGCGCGGCGATCGACACCAACGTGGTGGCGGTGCAGGCGGAGGGCGACAAGCTCACCGTGCAGCGCTGGGCGTACCGCCAGCGTATCCTCACGACTTTCACGCGCGCGGCGCGTCCGTGGGTGATTCTCGTGGACCCCTCGCTCTTCGGCGACATCTGCGCACAGCTGGGCGTATCGGCGGAGCCGATGCCGTCTGGCGCGGCGGTGGAGACGCGCACGACCGTGAACGGCGTGGTGGCGGCCGGCAAGGGTGGCGAATCCACGATCAAGCCTGATTCGCCGCTCCTCTTCGTGGCGGGCGCGGGCTGGACCAAGAAGCAGGCCGACGGAGCGGCGCACCTCGACGAGGCCGCAGCCACCATCACCGGTTTCCTCGCGAAGTCCGGCGCGTCCCTCGGCTCCTCCAAGTCGCTCGTCGACATGCCCGAGGCCGCTGCGGCATTCTCGTTTATGAGTCACATGAACCAGGTTGGCCAGACAGGCTCCACTCCGCGCCATGCGAAGGGACTCGCCACCTGCTGCCACGGCGAGGAGCCACACGTCGTCGGCTGGCGCTTCGTGAACGAGCGCCGCGCAGTGAACCTTGACGCGAACTGCGGCTGGGCGCAGGGCAAGACGGACGTCTTGTACGTTGCGGATGCATTCGCCGTGATGAAGAAGGTGAATGAACTGTTGTAAGGTTTGAAGGTTTTTGGTTTCTAGTTTCTAGTTGGTCGAGACTCGAAACTTTCAAACCCTCAAACCAGAAACCCGAAACCCGAAAACCGAAACCAGAAACCAGAAACTCGAAACCCGAAACTTTCAAACTCTCAAGCCATGTCAGACAAGAAACTACTTAGCGCAAACGAAGCGGTCGCCTATGGCGCAGCCCAGGCAGGATGTGTGGTGGCGAGCGCCTATCCCGGCACTCCCTCCACCGAGATACTCGAGAACATCGCCAAGTTCAAGGACACCGTGAAGTGCGAGTGGGCCGTGAACGAGAAGGTGGCCATGGAGACTGCAATCGGCGCCTCAATCGCGGGCGCGCGTTCGCTCACCGCGATGAAGCACGTGGGCCTGAACGTGGCCATGGATCCTCTCATGACGTTCACGTACGTGGGCGCGACGGGTGGCATGGTGGTGGTGTCGGCCGACGATCCCGGAATGCACTCGTCGCAGAACGAGCAGGACAACCGCAACATCGCGAAGTTCGCCCGCATGCCTATGTTCGAGCCTTCCGACTCTCAGGAGGCGTACGACATGGTGCAGGCCGCGTTCGAGACGTCCGAGAAGTTCTGCGTGCCCTGCCTTCTGCGCCTCACCACGCGCACGAGCCATTCGAGCTCGCTCGTGAATCTGGGCGCGTTCGCGCCAGCGCCGCATCCTGCGATTCCGTACAAGAAGGACATCACGCGCACCATCCCCGTGCCGGCGTTCGCGCGTCCGCAGCGCCTCGCCGCCCAGAAGCGCGCCGCCGAGATGGCCAAGGCCGCCTCGAAGAGCCGCTTCAACCGCGTCGAGCCCGGCAAGAAGCAGATCGGCATCATCACGTCGGGAGTCGCCTACCAGTACGTCAAGGAGGTATTCCCCGAGTTCACGGTGCTGAAGCTTGGTTGGACGAATCCGTTCCCCGCTGACCTAGTGAAGAAGTTCGCGAAGACCGTCCGCCACGTACTTGTGGTGGAGGAGCTCGACCCGTTCATCGAGGACCAGGTGAAGGCCCTCGGCATCAAGGTGCAGCAGCACAAGACCGAGCTCAACATGCTAGAGCTCAATCCGGACCGTCTGCAGAACCTGCGCCATGAACTGCTGAAGGACGTGCCCAAGACGAAGGCCGTTCGTCCTGACACATCTCTGCCCACGCGCCCTCCCGTTCTCTGCGCTGGCTGCGGCCATCGCGGCGTGTTCTACACCCTTGCGAAGCTCGGCGCCACGGTGACGGGCGACATCGGCTGCTATACGCTCGGCGCCTTCCCGCCCCTCAACGCCATGGACACGACGATCTGCATGGGCGCCTCGATCGGCAACGCCGCCGGCATGAAGAAGGCCGGCTACAAGGGCCGCGTGTGCGCGGTGCTGGGCGACTCCACGTTCTTCCACAGCGGCATCACGGGCATTCTCAGCGCGCACTACAACGGCACGCCCGTGACCACGGTCGTTCTCGACAACCGCATTACCGCGATGACGGGCCATCAGGACAACCCCGGCACCGGCAAGACGCTCGCGGGCGATCCCGCTCCCGTTACCGACATCATGGACCTCGCGAAGGCATGCGGGTACAAGAAGGTGGTGAAGGTCTCCGCCGACGATCTCGCCGGACTCGAGAAGACCCTTAAGGACGCCATGGACGGCGACGAGGGCGCGCTCATCGTGGCATACGCTCCCTGCCGCATCGCGGCTAAGCTCACCAAGGAGGGCCTCTGCGAAGTCGATCCCGCCAAGTGCAAGGCGTGTGGAGCGTGCTTCAAGATGGGCTGCCCCGCCATGACGCGCGGAGAGGAGACGGCACCCGGACGCTTCCAGATGAAGATCGATGCGTCCCAGTGCGCGGGCTGCAAGCAGTGCCAACAGGTGTGCAAGTTCGGCGCCATACGCAGAGTGCGATGAGGCGCCTCGCGCGCCGTCTAAAAGAGGGAGGACGCACGGTTCATGACGCTGTTCGACGAGTTCAAACGCAATCGCGACGAACGCCCTGATTCGCCGGCGTTCCTCATCGCCGCCGGCGATCGCTCGGTGCCGATCACATGGCGCGAGTTCGCCCGCGACGTGGAGGCGATCGCCTGGATGGCGGGCCATTTCGTGCCTGGCGCGACGGTGGGTCTGCTGGGCGAGAACTCGTACGAATGGATCACAGCGCACGCGGCGGGCGTGTTCGGCGGCATCACGGTGGTGCCGCTCGAGATGACTCTCTCGCCTGCCGAGATCGCCGAGCGCCTCGCGTTCGTCGGAGCGAGCGTGCTGGTGCATTCCGCGCTCTATGTGGAGAAGGCGCAGGAGGTGGAGAGGCTTCTGCCAGGGCTGATCGTGGCGGGGTTCGGCTCGCACAAGGCCGACGAGTACATGGCGCTTGCGCGAGCGGCGCTGGACGCGGGCGATCCGGGAGTCTTCGACGGGCCGCCGCCAGACGAGGAGAAGACGTGCGCGATCGTCTTCACAAGCGGCACCACGTCGAAGCCGCGCGGCGCGGAGCTGACGCTGCGCGGGATGCGCACGTTCAGCGAGTTCGCGTCAGAGCAGCTGCCGCAGACTCCCGGCGAACGTTCTCTCATGCTCCTGCCGCTTCACCACATCTTCGGCATCTGTACCACCTACATGATGCTTGCGAACGGAGTGGCGCTGGGAGTGTGCCCCGACTTCCGGCGCATCTACGACGCCGTGGCCCGTTTCCGGGCGAACTACATCTTCCTCGTGCCTGCGCTTGCTGAGATACTGGCGGCGAAGATCGCGCAGCACGGACGCAGCGCGGAGGAGGCGTTGGGCTCGCCGATAGACTGGATTCTCGTGGGGGGTGCGCCGCTTTCGCGCCGCACATACGAGCACCTGCAGGAACTCGGGATACGTCCGCTCACCGGCTACGGCCTCACGGAGACCACGTCGCTCTACTCGATCGCGCCAGTGGGCGACCCGAGACCAGGAAGCGCGGGGATGGCGTGCGGCGGCCACGGGGGGATGGAGACGAAGACCGGTCCGAACGGCGAGCTGCTCATCCGCGGCCCCGCGGTGCTGAAGGGATATTTCAAGGAACCGGAGCGCACGGCGGACGTGCTTGACGCCGAAGGCTGGTTCAATACGGGCGACATCGGGCGCATAGACGACGACGGCTACGTGTGGATCACGGGACGTGCCTCGCGCACGATAGTGCTCTCCTCGGGCAAGAAGGTGGCGCCAGAGGAGCTGGAGGAGAAGCTTCTGTGCATTCCGGGCATCCACGAGGCGGTGGTGAGCGGCGATGGCGCAACGCGCGAGCTACAGGCTGAGGTGTACGCGGTGGTCTCGGAAGATACTGTGCGGCGGCAAATCGACATGCTGAACCGCCAGCTGCCGGTGCACAAGCGCATCAAGATCGTGAAGGTGCGAGAGGATCCGTTCCCGCGCACGGCGAGCGGAAAGATCAAAGTGGAATCCACCTGCGCGCCCAGTGGAAAGGTTGCGATCGTCTCGACCGGCGAGACCGATGCAAAACCGGAAACCGGAAACCCGAAACCCGAAACCCGAAACTCGAAACCCGAAACCCGAAACTCGAAACTCGAAACCCGAAACCTGCCCATTGCCTTCACGGGCGAAGTGGCGGTGTTCATCAAGGCATACATGCTGCCGCTAATGATAGCGGCCATTGCGGTGATGGCATTGAACGTGCTCAAGCTAGTGCTGCGCAATATTGGCGTGGAGCTGCCGGCATCGCTGAAGGTCTTCGAGGAGATTGGCGAACTGGCGCTTGCGGTGCTGGTGATCCTCGTGGTGCTGGGCGTGCGCCACCGCCGCCGCAAGGCCTTCCAGCGGAGGTAGAAGGTCTGAAGGTTGGAAAGTGTGAAGGTTTGAAGGTGTGAAAGTGTGGAAAGTTGAAGGGCAGGTAAAGAATGAAACTTGAAGATGTGTGGATGCTTCTGCCGGGCCGCAAGGTAGGCTTTGGAACCATCGAGGTAGTGGGCGATACGATCGCCGCTGTCAAACTCGCCGAGAACCGCGAGCCAAAAGGCGCGGGCCGGCTCGTTCTCCCCGGGCTCGTCAACTGCCACTGCCATGCGCCGATGACGCTGCTGCGCGGCGTTGGAGGAGGTCTTCCGCTCAAGCGCTGGCTTGAGGAGGCGATATTCCCGAAAGAGGCGAAGCTGACCGACGAAGACGTCCACGCCGGCGCGCTGTGGGGCACGATGGAGATGCTCGCGGGCGGCACCACGTGCGTCGCCGACATGTACGAGTGGAAATACCAGCACGCCTTTCTCGAGGCTGGAATGCGCGCGCGCGTCACGACGGTCGGGCGTCTCGGCGCGCCGGGACGCCTTGCCGAGTGCGTCAGCGCGACGCGGGACTGGAACGAATGGATGCGCGGCGAGGTGCGCGGCGATGTGTACATGGACCTCTGCATCCACTCCGAATATCTCACCGACGAGCATTTCTGCCGTGAACTTGCCGCGGCGAACAGGGACCTCGGGCGGAGGCTCCACGTGCACGTGAGCGAGACGAAGCGCGAGCACGAGGAGTGCATCGCGCGGCACGGAAAGACGCCGATCGCGTATCTCGCCGACACCGGAATTCTTGACCACGGCGGATATGCCGCGCACTGCGTGTGGTGCACTGACGACGACTTCAAGATCATGGCCGAGAGGGACGTCTCGCTCGTGCACAACCCTACGAGCAACATGAAGCTCGGCAGCGGCTTCGCGCGCATCGTCCGCGCGATGGAGCTCGGCGTGAACGTTGCGCTCGGTACGGACGGCACGGCGTCGAACGACAACCTCGACATGTTCGAGGAGATGCATCTCGCCTCGCTCATACACAAGGGGCTTGCGAATGACCCCACCGTGCTCTCGCCGTGGGACGTGATCGAGATGGCGACGAAGAACGGCGCAAAGGCGCTTGGACGCGACGACATCGGCGAGATCGCCGTGGGGAAGAAGGCGGACTTCTGTGTGGTCGACATGGACAAGCTTCACCTCATTCCCGCGTTCGACATTCCGAACCTCGTCGTCCACTCCATGCATTCGAGCGACGTGGTGATGACGGTCGTTGGCGGAGAG
>CAMIVJ010000108.1 GCA_946401765.1 uncultured bacterium
CTGGAACCGCATCCTCGACGACGCCCGCTTCCGCGGCGAGTTCGTGGGTGGCTGCGTCGAAGTCGCTTCCAACCGCGCCGGCGCGGAGGGCACTGAGGCGAGCGGCAAGTACTACGTGAACGGCAACCACACGTTCACCGCGCCTGCGTCCGTGACGATCGATGGCTGCGTGTACGAGCCGGCGGGCTACAAGCTCGAGGCGTACAACCCCACGAAGAAGGCTTGGGAGTTCGTTGGCCAATTCGACGGCGCATCGTTCGCCTACACCAACTGCGCGGCAAGCGCAGGCGCGCGCGTCACATGGAACTGGCGCCTCAAGAACGGCGTGAAGAAGATCGACGCCGACGACTACCTCCAGGCTGGCCTTGTGTTCGGACTTGACGGCATCCGCAACGCTGGCCTTGACGTCGCGCACGATCCCGCTGCGACGACGTGGAAGAACCTCGGCACTGGCGGCGACTTGACGCTCACAACGTTCGACGCGACCAATGGCGCCGGCTCATGGAAGGACAAGGGCTATTTCTTCACCGCGGGCAGCTGCTTCTACGCGGACAATAACATATTTCTCGGCCGTCAGGCCACGATCCAGTTCGCAGCCAACCACAACATGTCGATTCAGGTGACAAAATGGCCGAGCGTCTTTGGCCCGGGCAGTGAAAATATAGACCGCTACAATCTCTACACCTACACTCCCCGCGCCGGGACCGGAAATGACAATCGCGGCGACCATCTGCGGTTCAACGCGGCCAGCGTCAACGGCTTGTCCATTGGTCACCAGCCCTGGGACGGTCGCTTCTGCAATGCGATCATCGACGGCGATCGTTCAAGCGTGACGAACACGGCGACTTATGCGTGGAGACCCGGTACGAAGAGCGGCGACATCGGGGCGTACAGATACGCCGTTGGCGCAGCCCACAACAGCACGGCCAACCGTCAGCCCCGCGCCTACTCCGGCGAGATTCGCGCTTTCCGCCTCTACGACCGCGTACTGACCGAGGCGGAACTCGCGCACAACATGGAAATCGACAACATGCGCTACTACGTGGGCGCGTCGCGTTCCACCGTCGCCAGTCTCGTTGAGGTCGCGGTCGAGTCGCCTGGCGGCGTGGTGACTGTTGACGAGAAGGGCTGCTGGCTCATCCGAGGCGAAGGCGCAAGCAAGACCTTTACCGCCCCCGCCACCACCACAGTGGGCAACAACACCTATTCCTGCACGGGCTACCGCATCGAAACCTGGAACGCCACGAAGCGCATGTGGGAAAGCCCGGTCGAGACGCCAGACGTACTGACGGTCGAATTGAACTCGGCCGCAGCCAACCGTCGCCTCACCTGGCTCTATACGCTCACCAACGGCATCCGCTCCGCCGCAGACTATGACGTGGGCGACTACGTGCAGCAGGGCCTTGTGGCCAACTACGACGGCATCCGCAACATCGGCGCCGAAAACACGCATTCGCTTCTGGGCATGTTCTGGCATGACTGCTCTTACCGCGACGTTCCGATGCTCGCCGCCTCCAACACCGCGTTCAACGCGTGGATCGGCCTTGGCCACCATTTCACCTCGAAGGACAACAGCATCTTCCGCACGATGGCGCCAATAGACCTCGGCTACTCCCTGACGATCCAGGCGGTCATGGACGCTCCGCCCGGATCGGGGCAGACGGGCGGGCGCACTGGGAATTACTGGCCTGCCTACTTCGCCGCGCCAAACGACCATGCCATGTTTACGGTAAAGACGGGAACGGACCTCGAATGGAAGATGGACAATTTCCTCTGCGACATGGCTACGCGCGCCAAGATGCAGAACTTCACAGGCAAATACATAACCGCAATGGTCGATGACGTCGATGTGTATCTTTCGCAGGACGCGACACGTGCCAACCATGCGTCAAACAAGAAGAAGCGAGAGGTCAACGGGCAGACGTGGTCAATAGGCGGGCCCAACAGCGATGTCCTCAACGAGATCGCGCCGCGTACGCTCAATGGCGACTACTACGCATTCCGCATCTACAATCGCGCGCTCACGGAGGCCGAGCTCGCGCATAACATGATGGTGGATGAAATCCGCTACCGCGGCGTGTTCACGAACGCCAACGTGACGGTTGTCTGCGATGTGCCGTTTGAGGGAATTGCAGCGCCTGTGTCGATTCCTGCCGGCGAGTACGAGGTGACGGGCGCGTTCACATTCACGGCGGACGGCGTGGTAGTGGGTGAATCGACGTTCCCGCCGCGCTACACCGTGGAGACGTGGGACGGCAGCGCATGGGGCGAGCCGGTGGAGTACGACGGCGCGAGCTACACGTACACGGCGAACGGCACGAAGGTGCGCCTGACGTGGAAGTGGGCCGATCCAACTGTTCCCGTCAAGGCGACATGGACGGGCCTTGGCGATGTGAGCAACCTGCTTGATCCCGCGAACTGGAACTGCGTGAACGCATCAGGGGAGGCGATCATCGCCGCGCCCACAAGTTTGACGACGGTGTTCGTCAACGGCACGACCTCGTTCAGCATCCCCGAGGGCGTGACGACGTTCCCGTGGAAGGAAATCCAGTTCGGCGGCGACGTCCACACCGCGCTGCGGTGCGGCACATGGAGCTATAATTCCAACGCCGGCTACACCGGAACGCTCCCGGGGGTGTTCACGATCCTGTCGGCTTCGGAAACGGATCTCGCCAACCTGGACAATGGCAGCTATTCCACAACGCCCTCGGCATGGCAGAGGACGCATCTCTACAGGCAACGCGTCCGCTTCGACGGCTGGTTCTACGTGACCCCTGCGCAGGCGGGGACCTGGACCGTGAACCAGAAGTTCGACGACTACTACTGTTTCGGCATCGACGGTGAATGGGTGGTCGCGAATCCCACGTATCAGGCGTTGCTGATCGGAACACGCGACGTCTCCGCAGGATGGCACCGCTTCACGATCATCTGCGGCGACACTGGCGGCAACGGCTGGGGCGCGTATCCGAACTCCGCCGTCCAGGTGGAAGGCGTAGATGCCCCGATCTCGATTTCATGGGGCGATGCGGCCGTCAGGTTCGCGCCCTCCAACTTCACATTCGGCACAGATGCAGCGCCGATGATCACGCTTTCCTGCGACTGCGACTGGAGCGCCCTTGGCGCACTGACGCTCATGAATGGCATGACGATCGACCTGAACGGACACAACCTCACGACGCAGCCGTTCGCATCCGACTATATGGGCGCCATGATCACGAACTCGAACGAGGAGGCCCTCTCGACCGTCACGTTCACCGTCTCCGAAGGAAAGACGCTCTCGGGCGGCGTGGCGATCTGCGGCAACGTCAAGGTGGTGAAGAAGGGCGCAGGCACGTACCGTGCGGGCGCAACGGGATGCACCTACACCGGCGGCACGTTCATCGAAGAGGGAACGGCGCAGCCGCCGGACGGCAGCGGCACGGACATTCAGTACTGTTATGATCAGTTCAAGGCGTTCGGTCTTGGCGAGATCGTCGTGGCGGAGGGCGCGACGTTCGATCTCCGCGCCAACTACGCGTACAGGAGCAAGATTGTCCTCGACGGTGGTTCCCTCGTGAACACGAAGGCCGACATGACCGCCACGGGTAGTGGGGGCTCAGGCATCGGACGCCTGACGGCGGACTCCTATCTTGGCGTCACGAACAGCATCGTGTTCGGTGATAGCAACGGACATGGCGATATGGACCTTGGCGGGCACACGCTCTCGGTGTGGATCGGCACTGGCGGCAAGTATCTCTATCTTCGCTCCGCCAAGATCTTGAACGGCAAGATCGACATCACGGCCGGCGGTTGGCTGCAAGTGGTCAGCGCTTGTGTCGCGACGAACGTTGATTTCAGGATCAACTGTGCGCTGAACATTGGAGCGGCCTTGAGCGTGCGCGACTACGAGGCGATCTGGACATCCAGCAATGCAGAGCACAACAAGGGCACGGCGGCGCTGAACGTCTATGGCACGTTCACGCCGAATCCGGAACACGACCGCTTCTACGGCTGCACAATGCAGGATGGCTCGATGATCGACCTCTCCGGGCGCACAGGCGCGTTCAGCACGCTCTCCACCTTCACCACGGGTTCCACGAGCCTGAAGTTCGCCTCGGGCGCAACCGTGAAGGTGAAGCTTTCCGGGCGTACGGACTTTGACGATCTCAAGGCCCGTGACGCGCCGTGCTTTATGACGTGGCCCGAGGATCTTGCGCCTGCAGCTGACGTCAAGTTCGAGCCAGACGACGATTTGAAGCACCGTGGCTTCAGGGTTCGCCGCGACGACGACGCCCACGGCCTTCGACTCGTGTACCATGGCGGCACCACCATCTTCGTGCGGTAGCGCCACGAACCACGAACCACGAACCACGGACCACGAACCACGAACCACGAGCCACGGACCACGAAATTTCTCGTTTATGTTTTTTCCACTTGCGTTGAAACGGCCGTTTTGATATACTACGCGCCGTTTTCAACGCAAAGAGGTCAAGAAATGGTCAAAATCAGAATGCGTCGCACGGGTTGCAAGAACCACGCGACATATCGTATAGTCGCGGCGGACGAGCGTTCGCCCCGCGACGGCAAGTTCCTGGAGATCCTTGGGTGGTACGACACCGCGATGAAGGAGAACAACTTCAAGCTGGATCTTGAGCGTGTGGACGATTGGCTCAAGCGCGGCGCCAAGCCCTCCACTACGGTGGCTTCGCTCATCCGCCGTGCCCGCAATCCCGAGCTCAAGCCGCATCACGCCCGCAAGGCGAAGAAGGCCGACAAGAAGGCCTAAGGAGGTAGACAATGGGTATCGCGATTATTGACAAGATCAATGCGGAGCAGACGGCCGGTCTCGCGAAGAAGGGTTTCCCCGAATTCCGTGCAGGCGATGTTGTGCGTGTTTCCGTGCGCATCAAGGAAGGCGACAAGACTCGTGTTCAGGACTTCGAGGGCAAGGTGCTTGCGGTTGACAACGGCCGCGGCAACGCCTCCGGAAACTTCACGGTCTCCCGTGACACCTACGGCGTGCGCGTTGAGAAGCTCTTCCCGTTCAACAGCCCTGCGGTCGAGAAGATCGTGGTGGTCAAGAAAGGCACGGCGCGCCGTGCGAAGATCTACAACGAGCGCACGTTCTGCAGCCACAAGGCTGTGCGCAAGCTCGTGAAGAAATAATGCGTATTGACATCATCACCGTCTTCCCCGAGATGTTTCGGGGATTTCTTGGTGAGAGCATCCTTTCCCGTGCCGTGCGCGCGGGAAAGGTTCTTTTTCGCGTGGTTGATCTGCGCGACTTTGCCCGTGACCTGAGGCGCACGGTTGACGACCGCCCGTACTCCGGCGGGCCGGGGATGCTGATGAAGCCCGAGGTGTGGTTCGACGCCGTGGAGTCTCTGCGCACGCCCGAGGCGCGCGTGGTGCTCACCACCCCGGCTGGCGAGCCTTATGTGCAGCGCAAGGCGGAGGAGTTCGCCGCATGCGAGCACCTCATGTTCCTCTGCGGACACTACGAGGGGATTGACGCGAGGGTGAGGGAGATCGTGACGGACGAGGTCTCCATAGGCGACTTTGTGATGACGGGCGGCGAGATCGCGGCGGCGGCGATGGTTGATTCCGTGGTGCGCCTTCTGCCTGGAGTGCTTGGCGGCGGAGCGGCCGCCACGGCGAACGAGTCGTTCGGCCGAGATGGTCTTCTCGAGGCGCCGCAGTACACGCGCCCGCCTGTCTTCAGAGGCATGTCAGTGCCAGAGGTACTGCTTGGCGGCGACCATGCGAAGGTCGAGAACTGGCGAAGGGGCGAGTCTATCGATCTCACAAGCCGCCGCAGACCGGAGCTCGTCAAATGAGATTCTTAACGGCGGCAGGTTCCATTTTGCTTGCGATGGTTTGCGCGGCTGCAGCGCCGAGGCCGCGCGCGCATATCGCAGTTGTGCGTGCCGAGAGCGCATGCGCGGCGGTGGACAAGGCGTATGCGGCTTCGCTGGCAAACCACGTGTCGCGCTGGCTTGCGAATGGCGGCGTTCGAGCCGACCTCGTTGGAGATGGCGCGCTTGCGCGCGATCTTGCGGGGCGCCGCCTCGTGTATCTCGTCACTTTCCAGAAGCCGACGGCCACGCAGCTCGGCGCCCTTGCCGCTTACAGGGCGCGTGGGGGCAAGATAGCGGCGCTGCAGTCGTATTCGCCAGAGCTGGCGGAATTCATGGGCGTCGCAAAACCTTCAGCCGTGCCGCAGCGTACCCGTGTGGCCGAAGTGCAGGCGAAGGGCGGATGGTGGGTCGCGAACATGTTCGCCTCTGAGGATGAAGACGAGGCGAAGGAGCGTTTTGTCTGTTCAATCGCGGCCGCTGCAGTGCCAGGCTCTTGGAATGCCGCCGCGTGGGATGCGCGCCGCAGCAGGCGCCGTGCGGCCGACCGCGCCAAGGCGCTTGCCCAGAAGCCGCGTCCTGGCGAGATGCATGCGGTGTGGGATCATACCGGCCTTGGCCTTTATCCAGGCGACTGGCCGCGCACGATGCGCATTCTGCGTGCGAACGGAGTGACCGATCTTTTCGTGAACGTTGCGGGCGCTGGCTTTGCGCACTATCCATCGCGGATTCTGCCGCAGTCGGACGCGATGCGCGCGCATGGCGACCAGCTTGCGGCGGCGATTGCGGCCGGTGCTGCCGCGGGCGTGAGGGTGCATGCGTGGGTGCTGTGCTTCAACGCGACGCGCGCCACCCCTGCGCATCTTGCGAACCTCTCGAAGAAGGGGTGGAGGCTCAAGGACGCCGCCGGGCGTCCGACGGTGTATCTCAACCCGTCCAACGCCGATGTCCGCTGGCACATGCTCTCGGCGATCGGCGAGATCGCTGCGAAGTATCCCGTTGCGGGAGTGCATCTTGACTTCGTGAGGTGGTACGAGAACGCCGCCGGGAAGCCGCGCAACGCAGCGCGCGTGGTGGAGACGTTCGTGGAGGCGGCGCGCGGGAAAGTGCGCGCGACGCATCCGAAGGCGATCTTCACGGCCGCCGTGCTGGCGTCGTATCCTTCGTGCATCGCATCGGTCGGGCAGGACTGGAAGGCGTGGATATCGAAGGGCCTCATAGACTACGCCGTGCCGATGAACTACACCGCCGACGCCGCCAAGTACGCGAAGTTCATGGCGTGCCAGGGCGAATCGCCCGCGATCGCGCGGCGCGTGATCGGCGGCATCGGCGTGACGGCGAACGAAAGCGCGCTTACGCCTGGGCAGGTTATTGACCAGATAAACGCCGCCCGCCGCGCAGGCCTTGCGGGCGTTGCGCTTTTCGATCTCGACAAAACTCTCGAAGCGCGTATACTGCCGCTTCTGCGGCTTGGGCTGTGGAAGTAGTTTCAGCGAAACATCGAGGCGTCAGCGCACAAACACGGTGAAGCCTGATATGACCCAGCGCCACGTCAGCTTGACAGGCGCGTCGCCGTCCGTCCAGGTGTAGCCCCTCGTGCCCTTCACGGAGGTGGTAATCACGCTGCCGTCGGATTGTTTCTCCACGGTGCCGAGCGGCCTCATGAGCTTGTTCGTTTCCGTGTCCCTCACCGGGCTTGCCGTGAAAGTCCACGTGCCGCCAACGTCGTATTCTCCCGGCGCCTCCGTCGGCGCATAGTCGCCCTCAACGGCCACGATCACGTCTTTATCCGTCAATGTGTTGCGGAAGCGTGCCTCGTCCACCTTGCGGTTCTGCGCGAGCTCCTCGTCCGTCAGCGCCCTGTTGTAGAGACGGAACGCATACGTCGTGCCATTCATGTGGCGGCGGTCGGTGCCGCCGGGATTCGACCCCGAGCCGCCGATCGACCACATCTGCGCGCCGATTGTGGCGGTCGTGGCGGTCTTATACCCGTTACCGGACGTCGGCCTCGTCGTTCCTTCTGTGACGGTGAAGTTCGAGGCCGTGAGGATGCCCGTGTAGTACTTACCGCTCCAGTTCATGGAGGGACGGGTGCTACCACTGGAACCAAAGATTTTGGGGGATCCATCCAGCTTCCATTGAATGGTGTCTTTGCCGAAGAACCCGTTGTCGCCCGGCATGCCGCAGAGCGTCGGCCAGTTTGCCTTCTGGCCGCCTGTTGCGAATTCAACGGCGCCCTGGGCGGTAAATTCCTTGCCGAGACTAATCAAATCCTTAGTCCATGCGCACGCACCCTGCCAGTTGTCGCCGTTCGGGGAGAACACGCATCCGTTCGCCGACCAGGAGTGGAATTTCGAGCAGTTGAACCAGGCGTTGCCGCCGAGCGAACCGGTGTTGACCCACTCTGGCGCCGAGGCGTTGTGCGGACGCGTGGTGCCTTCGTTGTGGACGCCGTCGAGGTTCAGGATCAGGCCGGGCTGCACGTAGTCGCCGATGTCGAAGTCCGCTGCGGTGCGGTATCCCTTCGTCATTTCGTAGCGCCAGGTGAGCCGGCGGTTCGCGCCGTTCGCAGTGGGCGTGAAGGTGTAGGTGTCCACTCCATCGACTTGCGTGTAGGCAACCGTCCGAGCGGTCGTATCCATCG
>CAMIVJ010000109.1 GCA_946401765.1 uncultured bacterium
CCTTTGAGAACCTCCCTGCCGACCGCGACGGACGCGAGGCGCAGATGCGCGACAAATACTCTCAGGTGATGTACGATCTTTCCGTACGCACCTTCGACGCGTCCAACTGCACCTTCTCGCCGCGACGCATTCTCGTGAACGCTCTCACCTCGAAGCGCTCGTTCACTTTCCCGCGTATCTCGCCTGACGGACGCTGGCTCGTCTTCACGGTGGGTCCTTACGGCGTTTTCAGCATCTGGCACCGCACGGCCGACCTCTGGATGCTCGACCTTCAAAAGAACGAGGCGCGCGCACTGAACGAGATCAACAGCGCCGCGTCGGAGAGCTACCACTGCTTTTCGAAGAACGGTCGCTGGATGGTGTTCTCGTCGCGCAGGATAGACGGCGTGTACACGCGCCCCTACTTCGCCGCGTTCGATCCCGAGAAGGGCGTCTTCTCGAAGCCGTTCCTTCTGCCCGTCGAGGATCCCGCCGAACACGGCCGCAGGCTTCTTTCCTACAACATCCCCGAGCTGAGCGAAGGCCCGGTGCGCGAATCGCCGCGTGAGCTCCGCCGCCTCGTCGAGAGTGAACCTCGATGACGAATGGGTGGGAAAGAGTGGTTGAAGGTTGATAGCTCATACCATGAAAACTTATCATATCCATCGAGATATTTTAGGCGCTGATTACCAATGTCTCATAAGGTTCCTTGCTGGACGGGCTACGACTTGCCAGTTGATATTGCATGGCGAGCCGATGGGTTTATCTTGCCGAGAAGCGTTGTCTCGTCTTGCCGAGTTGGGAGGGGAAACGAAAGAGGTCTCGAAGTGGCATGGCACGAGTTTGGAACATGGGGCGACTGCAACTCTGTGCAGTCTCCCAGTGACGCCCGAATCACTGGAATTTCTCTTGACGCATGTCCAGTCGCTCTTTTCGTGGCGATGGCCGCAGGAGCCAGAAGATTTGTGTTTTGAGGCTTCTGACGGGACGCCACTCCTGATTTCAACGGCTCATGAACAGTATGCACAGTTATTTGTCATTGATGATTCATGCGTTGATGGCACACTAGAATCTGTGCTTAATAGGGCTGCGCAGAAAGGACCTTGCGGACTCTTGGTAAATGTACCAGCTCAATCATCGTCAGACTCTCAAAACAGGGGATTGGGTTATATCGGCATTGAGGGGGAGGGATGGCCCGTTGATCTGCCGGATATGCCGCCACTATCCTTTGGTCTTGCTCGTGAAGAGGCGTGCGTGAGTAGTGTTTCGTATTGGCTTAGCCTGATGGGAGTCAAAGGTTTTGAAGCCGCACGGCTTCTTTATCTTGGCGAACAGCCGCCTTGTGAGGACTTCTGTCATATAGGGTTTGATCTTGGATATTATTCAAATGAGACAGATAATCTATCGCTCATTTTAAACGAACTGCATCGTAGAACAATCCCTAGTCTTGTTGAATTTAGAAGTCAGCTTAACAGATACGGATTGTTTCCGACATTTGAATTGGCAACTGGCTTTATGCAGCGATTTTTGTCTGAGCCCATACTGAAAGATTCATACAGAGGATGCGTTCAAGACTTGTCAATTGTAAAAGTTCATTGCTACCGTTCCTCTACGCTGAACTCCGCCGCCTGCTAAGCCGAACTTCGTCGGCACCCCGCCTCCCTAGCAATCGCAGTCCGAACTATATTCTCGTCACCTCCATCCTCCACGCACTCTGGCGAAAGCACCAGCTCCAGCTGCGCCACCAGGCTCGCGACCGTCCCTTCGCACCTCCCCAGCAGCTCCCCTGCCCGCTCCCTCGCCCCCGCCATCGCCTTCTCCTGCTCACTCACCTTCGCACAAGATTCCTCCGATCTCTCACGCGACCGTTCCGAACTGTGTTCTCGCGCGGAACAATTCTCGTAGAGTGTGCAACGAAGCAGGGAAGAAACACTCGACTTTGGTGTATGCACATGGTGGCCGGAATGTGCTATAATGTTGGCCAGCAATGAAAAGCCGGACATATACATTCCAGAATGACTCTGACCGCCTTTGGGGAATGCGGAAGAGGAGAAATGCCTTTAGCGTGTTCGGGGCGTCTCGCATTTCCTATTGGCTGCTTGCATGTTTGCAAATCTGCATGTTCTCGATTGCGGCGCGTGCTGATCTGAAGTCCGACGCGGCACGCGAGAAGAAGCCATGCATGGTGCTGTGCGTGGGCGGCGACTGGTGCGTCTCTGGCGAGAAGGTGCGAGGCGTGTACGATTCCGCCGCATTTAGAAAGGCGCTCGACGGACGATGGCTCTTCGGCGTTCGCGACGCTCGCGAGGCACCCCCTCCCGCCGCGGTCTCGAACGAGAACGCCCGCGTCAAGTCGCTTGACACCGCGACAAGCCGCTACCCCGCCCTCATCCTCTTCAACAGCCGCGGCGAGGGCGTGGGCCGCATGGAGAACATTCCGCACGACATCACGGCCGCCGAGCTCGTTCGGCAGGTACAGGCGTGCGATGCCGTGCGCGCCAAGGCCGAAGCCGCCTTCGCGGCTGGCCGCAGGGGCGAGGGGTTCGACCTCCTTCGCGCGCAGACGCCGAACCTCTTCCGGCGCGAGCGCAATGGCACATGGAGCGCGACGGCCTACGCCGACGAATGGAAGGCTATGCGCGCGGCCGATCCAGACGACAGGGAAGGATGGGCGCTGCACTTCACCATGGGCGACGGCATCGGCGACGTGGCAAAGGCGACTTCCCTCGCGGAGAAGCCGGAAGAGGGCGAGGCGTTCATTGCGGAGCTGCGGAGGCGTCCCACGAAGCATCTCACGACCGAGCAGAGGCAGTCCATCGACATGGCGGAGTTTGCATTCCTGCGGAAGCGTCCCGAGAAGAAGGAGCGGGCGCGCGAGCTTCTGCATGCCGTCTACAAGTCTGGGCCGGGCACGCTCTGGGGCTGGGCGGCGCAGGGGTATCTGAACGATGCCGAGTTCGGCGAGAGCGTGCCGCCTGCCTCAACCAACAGGGCGGCCGCGGTGAAGTACGGCAAGGGCATTGTTGACATGCCGATCAAGCCGCATGTGGCGGCCACGAAGCCGGTGCCGCCAGGTGCGGCGGCGAAGTTGTACACGAAGGTGCGGCGCGAGCTCGCGCCGGCGTTCTCGAAGCGCGGCGCGTTTTCGTCCGTCGAGCGCCGCGCGCTCGCGCGCACGTGGGCGATCCGCGAGATCGGCACGAACACGCTCCAGTCCGTGCTGGGGTTCGAGGGTGGACGCGTGTTCGCGAACAAGTTCCTGCAGGACGAAGAATGGCTGGAGGATTTCTTCGCGTCGGGTCCCGTGGAAGCCCCAGCGGCCGCATTTACGAATCTCTTCGAGCTTGTGTGGAACGACTCTAGCGGCGAGATACTCGCAGGCGGTCTCGCGCGCCGCATTGCGACGGCTATCGCGCTGAACACGTCCGCGAAAAGCGAGCCGGCGCATTTCGTGCGCTCGTATGCGGCGTACATGTTCCTCGCGCGCGCGGGAAGGCTTCACAAATCCGCCTACGGCCAGAGCGTGCGAGAATGGCGCTTCGCGGTGGGACGCATCACCGGCGCCGCGGACCTGCTGTACTTCAACCAGCATTTCAACTATCTCACGGACGACTACGGCGGCGCGCTGAACGCCGTTCCGTACAGGCTGCACAACTGCTTCGGCGAGTCGATACACGGTCCAAAGTACTACAGGCCGTGGCGCGACTGCGACTGGCCTGGCTGGTCTCTGCGTCCGCGCGTTGGCGGCGTGTGCGGCGCGCTCTCCACCTTCGGCGCGCTCTGCGCGAACGCTCACGGCCTCATGGCGACGACCGGCGGGCAGCCAGGCCACTGCGCCTACAACCGCCGCCGCGCGAACGGACGCTGGAACATCCACAACTACGTTGGCAGATACACAACCGCGCACTACTGCTTCTGGGGTCACGCTTTCACGTATCTCGACGTGATCGAGCGATCGTATGCCGATCGCGAATCGCAGCTGCAGGCGGACCGTCTCACGTGGATGGCGCGACTCGCCGAAGACAACGGCGCGTCTTCATCTGCAGTGGAGGCTTGGCACCGTCTTGCGGTGAAGGCGCAGCCGAAGCACCTTGGCGCGTGGCGCGAATACTCCGCGTGGCTGGCGCGCTCCAATGCCGGCGTAGAAGCCACTTCGGCTTTCATGCGTGCGTTCGCACGTGCAATGCCTGATGGAAGGCAGGCCACTTGGGACGTGGTTAACGACAACATCGCACGAATCGCGAAAGACCGCAACGCGGAGCCGAAGCGCGCCGTCGACGAGCTTGCGCGCCTCTATGCGATGCTTCCGCAGCCCACGAACACGCCCACGCGCGAGGAGATGGACGTGCAGGGGCTTTTGAGGCGCCAGGCAAAGATCATCGGAAACGACGACGAACTCGCGAGGCGAATGTTCAAGGCCGCTCTCACAGCGCAGATCGGCCGTCCCGTCTTCGCCGAGGTGCTGGGATGGGGCGCCGAGAGGTACCTCAAAGACGCCGCGCAGGCAGGAGAGTTTGTGAAGTTGGTGGAGAGCGTATGCGGACGCGGCAAGTCGGGCGGGGCTGCAATCGACTGCAGAGGCATGATGGCCGCCGCGGTGAAGACAAAGGACTTCGCCGTGTTCAGAACAGTGGCAGGACTCTTCGAACGTCTCAATCCGATGGATCCGCACGCGCCGCGCTATCCCGAGAGCGACCTTGGGGGGCGGCTGCTGTCGTCCGGCGGAATGCTCACCACGTCAACGACGTCGAACTGGGACAAGCCAGAGCTATACGCACGCGCCATTGACTCAACGCGGAAGCCGAACCCGCGCAACCCGAACGACCTTGGCACATTCCACACCGCGAAGGAGACCGCGCCGTGGGCCATGGTGGAGCTGCCGGGCGACGCGCAGGTGACGGGCGTGTTCCTGCTCAACAAGTCTGGTCAGAATGCCCACCGCCAGGTGCCGTTCGACGTGATGACGTCAGAAGACGGCAAAACCTGGACGAACGTGTTCCATACCGACAAGCTTGAACATGAATACCGCATTCCCATCACTCCATCTCGTCGCGCACGTTACGTGAAGGTGGCCCGCACGCCAGACGCGAAGGACGAGTTCTTCCACTTCGGCAAGATTCTAGTGTACGGGCGGAAGTTGTACTAGGTTCGGGTTTCGAAGTTTCGGGGTTTCGAAGTTTCGAAGTTTCGGTGTTCAGAAGTTTCGAATTGTAGCCCAGGAACCTAGAAACCAGAAACCTCGAAACCAGAAACCTCGAAACTATGAACCTCGAAACCAGAAACCTCGAAACTGATTCATAGGAGAGCAAATGAAAAAGCAATTGACACTGACATTGGCCTTGATGGCGATGACGGCTTTTGGCGCGCCGAAGGTGATCATCGATACCGACATCGGCAGCAGCACGGATGACCTGTTCGCTCTGGAGATCGCGGCGCGATATCATAAAGAGGATGTGATAGAACTAGCCGCCGTGATGCTCGATCGCCCTGGAGCCGACAATTTCGCCTTCACCGACGCGTACCTCCACTACCACGAGCTCGACGATGTCCCGATCGGCACCATCGGCGACGAGAAGGACTCTCGCAGGGTGTTCGTGCCGTATGCAACACTCGTGCACACCAATGACGCCTCGGGGCGCGCAGTGATGCCGCGCCTCCCCGAAGGAAAGCGTCCCGGCGCTGTTGCCGAGGCGGCGACCCTCTACCGCCGCGTTCTCGCTGCAGCGCCCGACCGCTCTGTGGACATCTGCGCGATCGGCTTCTTCGTAAATCTCGTGCGCCTTCTCGACACGCCGCCCGATGCCGTCTCGTCCCTCTCGGGACGCGACCTCGTCGCTCGCAAGGTGCGCACGCTGCGCATAATGGCCGGATCGTTCGACCGTTCGCTAGACCATCCCGAGTACAACGTGTGGGGCGACATTCCGAGCGCGCAGCGGATATTCTCCGAATGGCCCACGTCGATCGTGTGCACGCCGTACGAAGTGGGCGTGCGCGTGTACTATCCCTGCAAGGAGGTGCGCGAGGACTTCCCCGCGAACCACCCGATAGCGCTCTCCTACGGCCGCTGGGATCCGGACGGACCGCGCTCCAAGTCGCAGCTGATGTGGGATCCGATGACTGTGCTTGCGCTGATCGACGAGGAGAAGAAGCTCGGCTTCTTCACCGGTTCAGAGACAGGGAAGGTCGAAGTGGATGGCCAAGGCTACACGGCGTTCCGTCCTGATGCCGACGGGCGCACGATAGTGCAGGATCTTCCGCTCGGCCGGGCGGTGCGCGTGCGCAGATGGATGCGGCGCTTCGCCTCGGGCGAGAACCGCATGCCCGAGATCGAAGGCGGATGCCTGCGCGTTGCCGAGATCGCGCCTCAGCCGCGAGAGGGGGCGGCAGGGGAGTTCATCGTGCTCACAAATCTCTCGTCGCAGATCGAGCTTGACCTTTCGGGCTATCGCGTGGTCTGCTCGCGTCCCGAACTGGAGGTCGCAGTGGAGGCGAAGATACCGCAGGGCGTGAAGCTGGCCCCGCGCGGCGCGATCCGCTTGGAGAGAAACACGTACTGGCCGGATTCCGAGCTGCCCGCGAAGTCGCTCAACATTCTCATCTACGGCGCCGATGGCGGAGTGAAGAGCGAGGCGTTCGTGGATACGCGCTGGTGGAACGACGAGTGCGACGGCACGGGCAGGCACTTCGTGGCCAAGGCGTGGCGCCCGCTCGTTCTGCGCGCCGACCAGTGGCGTCCATCCGGCGAGCGCATGGCGAAGAAGCCGCGCGTGATGATTCTCCACACGAACGACACCCACACCCACATCGACGACGGCAACGTCACCTTCTCGCAGATCGCCACCGAGAAGGCGCGTCTGCGCGCGGCCGGAGAGAACGTGATCCTTGCCGACGCAGGCGACTATGCGCAGGGAACAGCCTACGGCGGATACGACGAGGGCAGAAGCGTGATAGACATAATGAACGCCACGGGATACGACGTGGCGACGCTTGGCAACCACGAGTTCGACTACGGCATCACGGCGATGACGGCGAACGTGGCGAGATGCGCGTTTCCCGTGACGAGCTGCAACCTTGTGCACAGAAACGCGGCGGACGATCCGGGAGAGCGGGTGCTGCCCGCCTACGTGGTGGTGACGGGAGGAGCGGCGCGCGTCGCGTTCGTGGGAGTGACAACGCCCACCACGCTCGTCGCCTCGAAGCCGGCTACGTTCCTCTCGGCGAAGGGCGACTACCGCGAGTGGGACTTCATCGCGGGCGAGAAGGGCGAGGCGTTCTACGCCGCCGTGCAGAAGGCCGTGGACGAGGCGTCCGCGAAGGCGGACTATGTGGTGGTGCTGGGGCATCTGGGCGTTTCATCGGACTGCGAGCCGTACATGTCCACGGACCTAATCGCCCACACCACGAACTTCGTTGCCCTCATCGACGGCCATTCCCACTCATCGATGGAGGGTGCGCGCGTGAAGAACGCCATTGGCCGCGAGGTGATACTCGCGCAGACGGGATGCTACCTCGGCGCGCTTGGCTGCCTCACGCTTGACGACGGCGCGTGCGTGGCGGCGTCCACCTTGTTCCCGGCGCGCACCAAGGAGCCGGAGGTGGAGTGGCTCGAGACGCGCCTGATCGGCGCCGTGGAGCGCCAGCTTGGCGCGCGCCTTGCGATCGTCGACTCGACGGTGTGCTCGTTTACGCCCGGCACAGGGGTGCGCCTTGCGCGCTCGCAGGGGTGTGCGGCGGGCGACTTTGCGGCGGACGCGTACTGGTGGTACGCGCGGGAGAAGGCGGGGCAGCACTGCGATTTCGCGCTCGTGAACGGCGGAAACGTGCGTGCGGACATTCCGAAGGGCGAGGTGACATTGAAGACGCTCCGAACAGTGCAGCCATTCGGCGGAGGCGTGGGGCTTGTCGAGGTTGACGGAACGACGGTGCTCGATGCTCTTGAGTTCGGCGCGCAGGTGGTGGGCGAGAGCGAGAGCGGCGGGTTCCTTCATGCGGCCGGACTTCGCTACGTGATCGACGCGCGGATTCCATCTAGCGTGAAGGTCTCTCCTTCGGGCGCGTGGACGGGCGGGCCGACCGGCGCGCGCCGTGTGGGCAACGTACAGGTGTACAACCGCGAGAAGGGCGAATATGTGCCGCTCGATCCAGCGAAGAAATACTTCGTGGCGGGCAACAGTTTCACGCTGATAGAGGGGGGCGACGGGTTTGAGATGTTCAAGCGCGCGCGCCCGGTGAGCAAGAAGCTTGAGACCGACTATGTGGCGCTGGCCGAGTACGCAAAGGCGTTCGAGAAGGGGCATAATGGCGTGCCACGCATAAAATCCGCCAACTCGCCACTCGCAAAACTGAAAGAATATCCTATTTCATACGAAAAACCGGAAGGTTCGGGACGCATCACCATACTCAAGTAAATTTTTTTAAAAAACTTTGTCATCGGCTGAGGATTTAGGCATATATTCAAGTGTTGAGAGCCTGAGACTCTTTCCTCAGTTAACCAAAGAC